>NZ_JADDUM010000239.1 GCF_015163715.1 Pseudomonas cyclaminis | reverse complement strand
GGTATGTGATAGAAAGATAGACTGAACGTTACTTTCACTGGTAACAGGATCAGGCTAAGGTAAAATTTGTGAGTTCTCTTAATTGAGAAATTCGAATTTTCGGCGAATGTTGTCTTCACAGTATAACCAGATTGCTTGGGGTTATATGGTCAAGTGAAGAAGCGCATACGGTGGATGCCTTGGCAGTCAGAGGCGATGAAAGACGTGGTAGCCTGCGAAAAGCTTCGGGGAGTCGGCAAACAGACTTTGATCCGGAGATGTCTGAATGGGGGAACCCAGCCATCATAAGATGGTTATCTTACGCTGAATACATAGGCGTAAGAGGCGAACCAGGGGAACTGAAACATCTAAGTACCCTGAGGAAAAGAAATCAACCGAGATTCCCTTAGTAGTGGCGAGCGAACGGGGACTAGCCCTTAAGTGGCTTTGAGATTAGCGGAACGCTCTGGAAAGTGCGGCCATAGTGGGTGATAGCCCTGTACGCGAAAATCTCTTAGTCATGAAATCGAGTAGGACGGAGCACGAGAAACTTTGTCTGAATATGGGGGGACCATCCTCCAAGGCTAAATACTACTGACTGACCGATAGTGAACTAGTACCGTGAGGGAAAGGCGAAAAGAACCCCGGAGAGGGGAGTGAAATAGATCCTGAAACCGTATGCGTACAAGCAGTGGGAGCCCACTTTGTTGGGTGACTGCGTACCTTTTGTATAATGGGTCAGCGACTTATTTTCAGTGGCGAGCTTAACCGAATAGGGGAGGCGTAGCGAAAGCGAGTCTTAATAGGGCGTCTAGTCGCTGGGAATAGACCCGAAACCGGGCGATCTATCCATGGGCAGGTTGAAGGTTGGGTAACACTAACTGGAGGACCGAACCGACTACCGTTGAAAAGTTAGCGGATGACCTGTGGATCGGAGTGAAAGGCTAATCAAGCTCGGAGATAGCTGGTTCTCCTCGAAAGCTATTTAGGTAGCGCCTCATGTATCACTGTAGGGGGTAGAGCACTGTTTCGGCTAGGGGGTCATCCCGACTTACCAAACCGATGCAAACTCCGAATACCTACAAGTGCCGAGCATGGGAGACACACGGCGGGTGCTAACGTCCGTCGTGAAAAGGGAAACAACCCAGACCGTCAGCTAAGGTCCCAAAGTTATGGTTAAGTGGGAAACGATGTGGGAAGGCTTAGACAGCTAGGAGGTTGGCTTAGAAGCAGCCACCCTTTAAAGAAAGCGTAATAGCTCACTAGTCGAGTC
Source organism: Pseudomonas cyclaminis (assembly GCF_015163715.1). Lineage (GTDB taxonomy): Bacteria > Pseudomonadota > Gammaproteobacteria > Pseudomonadales > Pseudomonadaceae > Aquipseudomonas > Aquipseudomonas cyclaminis. The sequence goes on along the minus strand of NZ_JADDUM010000239.1, from coordinate 1,862 downwards.
GGCCTGCGCGGAAGATGTAACGGGGCTCAAACCATACACCGAAGCTACGGGTATCACGTAAGTGATGCGGTAGAGGAGCGTTCTGTAAGCCTGTGAAGGTGAGTTGAGAAGCTTGCTGGAGGTATCAGAAGTGCGAATGCTGACATGAGTAACGACAATGGGTGTGAAAAACACCCACGCCGAAAGACCAAGGTTTCCTGCGCAACGTTAATCGACGCAGGGTTAGTCGGTCCCTAAGGCGAGGCTGAAAAGCGTAGTCGATGGAAAACAGGTTAATATTCCTGTACTTCTGGTTATTGCGATGGAGGGACGGAGAAGGCTAGGCCAGCTTGGCGTTGGTTGTCCAAGTTTAAGGTGGTAGGCTGAGATCTTAGGTAAATCCGGGATCTTAAGGCCGAGAGCTGATGACGAGTTAACTTTTAGTTAACGAAGTGGTTGATGCCATGCTTCCAAGAAAAGCTTCTAAGCTTCAGGTAACCAGGAACCGTACCCCAAACCGACACAGGTGGTTGGGTAGAGAATACCAAGGCGCTTGAGAGAACTCGGGTGAAGGAACTAGGCAAAATGGCACCGTAACTTCGGGAGAAGGTGCGCCGGTGAGGGTGAAGGACTTGCTCCGTAAGCTCATGCCGGTCGAAGATACCAGGCCGCTGCGACTGTTTATTAAAAACACAGCACTCTGCAAACACGAAAGTGGACGTATAGGGTGTGACGCCTGCCCGGTGCCGGAAGGTTAATTGATGGGGTTAGCTAACGCGAAGCTCTTGATCGAAGCCCCGGTAAACGGCGGCCGTAACTATAACGGTCCTAAGGTAGCGAAATTCCTTGTCGGGTAAGTTCCGACCTGCACGAATGGCGTAACGATGGCGGCGCTGTCTCCACCCGAGACTCAGTGAAATTGAAATCGCTGTGAAGATGCAGTGTATCCGCGGCTAGACGGAAAGACCCCGTGAACCTTTACTATAGCTTTGCACTGGACTTTGAATTTGCTTGTGTAGGATAGGTGGGAGGCTTTGAAGCGTGGACGCCAGTCTGCGTGGAGCCAACCTTGAAATACCACCCTGGCAACTTTGAGGTTCTAACTCAGGTCCGTTATCCGGATCGAGGACAGTGTATGGTGGGTAGTTTGACTGGGGCGGTCTCCTCCTAAAGAGTAACGGAGGAGTACGAAGGTGCGCTCAGACCGGTCGGAAATCGGTCGTAGAGTATAAAGGCAAAAGCGCGCTTGACTGCGAGACAGACACGTCGAGCAGGTACGAAAGTAGGTCTTAGTGATCCGGTGGTTCTGTATGGAAGGGCCATCGCTCAACGGATAAAAGGTACTCCGGGGATAACAGGCTGATACCGCCCAAGAGTTCATATCGACGGCGGTGTTTGGCACCTCGATGTCGGCTCATCACATCCTGGGGCTGAAGCCGGTCCCAAGGGTATGGCTGTTCGCCATTTAAAGTGGTACGCGAGCTGGGTTTAGAACGTCGTGAGACAGTTCGGTCCCTATCTGCCGTGGACGTTTGAGATTTGAGAGGGGCTGCTCCTAGTACGAGAGGACCGGAGTGGACGAACCTCTGGTGTTCCGGTTGTCACGCCAGTGGCATTGCCGGGTAGCTATGTTCGGAATAGATAACCGCTGAAAGCATCTAAGCGGGAAACTAGCCTCAAGATGAGATCTCACTGGAACCTTGAGTTCCCTGAAGGGCCGTCGAAGACTACGACGTTGATAGGTTGGGTGTGTAAGCGCTGTGAGGCGTTGAGCTAACCAATACTAATTGCCCGTGAGGCTTGACCATATAACACCCAAGCAATTGCGTCGAAAGGCCAGATTTGCGGTGTGTGAAGACGCAATGAACCGAAAAGTTGACGCT
>NZ_JADDUM010000238.1 GCF_015163715.1 Pseudomonas cyclaminis | reverse complement strand
GGATTTCGAGCAGGCACGGTTGAAAGTGGGGCATGGGTACCTACACAACTTCCGGTGGATGCTGAATCTATGGCAAATGGGCTGCTGCGCAGCCAGCGCGGGCAAGCCCGCTCACCACAACAGCCCTCTCACCACAACAGCCTGCTCACCACAACAGCCTCGTTCGCTAAGGTTATGTTTTCACCAAAGATGTGTAGATACCTATGCCCCGATGAGGGCGTCGGGCCCAAATCCCTACTGCCACCCTCCCCCCATCACTTTGTACAACGTCACCCGATTGCCCTGCTCCGCCAAGCGCAGGGTAATCAGGTCCTGCTGCGCGCTGTACAACGAACGCTGCGAATCCAGGGCTTCGAGATAGCTTTGCGACCCTGCGCGGTACAGCGCGTCCGACAGGTCGTAGCTCTTCTGGCTGGCGTCGGCCAGCGCTTGCTGGGCGGTGAGGCGTTGATCCAGCGTGCTACGCACGGCCAGGGCATCAGCCACTTCCTTGAACGCCGTCTGCAACGTCTGCTGATAGGTCTGCACCTGAATTTCCTTCTCAACCTTCGCCGCATCCAACGTCGCCCGGTTACTCCCCGCATCGAAAATCGGCACACTGATGCTCGGCGCAAAGGTCCACGCCCCGCTGCCCGCCTTGAACAGGCTGGACAGTGACGAACTGGCAGACCCGGCATTGGCCGTCAGGCTGATACTCGGGAAAAACGCCGCACGCGCCGCGCCAATGTCGATATTCGCCGACTTGAGACTGTGCTCCGCCGCCAGCACATCCGGCCGCCGCTGCAACAGGCTCGACGGCAATTCGGCCGGCACTTGCACCCGCGCAGCCGCCGATTGCAGGTGGGCGTCCGGCAGCAAACTGTCGGGAATGTCACTGCCCACCAGCAGGCGCAACGCATTGCGGTCCTGAAGGATCTGGCTCTGATACTCCGCCACATCCACCCGCGCCGACTCGACCGTGGTTTGCGCCTGGGCCACCGCCAGCGCCGCCGAACCGCCCAGCGCGTGGCTGCGCTGGGTCAGTTCATAGGTGGATTGCTGGCTGGCCAAGGTGTCCTCGGCCAATTGCAGGTGTGCGTTGTCGGCGGCCAGGGTCAGCCAGGCGGTGGCCACTTCGGCCACCAGGCTGATCTGGGTGCTGCGCCGGGTTTCGGTCAGCGCCAGGTAGGCTTCCAGCGCCTCATCCTGCAGGTTCTGCACGCGGCCGAACACGTCGACTTCATAGCTGCTCAGCCCCATCTGCGCGCTGTAATCGTGGCTGGTGGCCGCCGCGCCGCTGCTCGACAGCGCGCCCGGCGTGCGGCTGTGGGTGCCGCTGATGCCTGCATCAATCGTCGGGAACGCGGCCGCACGCTGGATGCGGTATTGGGCCTGGGCTTTTTCGATATTCAGGCTGGCCAGGCGCAGGTCGCGGTTGTTGGCCAGGGCCAGGCTCTGCAACTGCGCCAGGCGGCTATCGGTAAAGAACTGCTGCCACTGGATATCGGCGGGCACGTCGCCCTGGACGCCGGCCTGCCATTGCGTCGGCACCGGTGCGGCTGGCTGCTGATAATCCGGCGCCAGATTGATGCAGCCACTGAGGACCAATGCGGCCACCAACGGGCAGAGAAACCTGATCATGCGTCACCTTTTTCGACGATTGGAGACGTGCTGACGCGGCCAAAACGGCGGCGGATCAACACAAAAAACAGCGGCACAAAGAAGATCCCCAGCACCGTGGCGCTGAGCATGCCGCCCAACACGCCGGTGCCAATGGCCCGACGGCCGGCGGAACCGGCGCCGCTGCTCAGGGCCAGGGGCAATACGCCGAACATAAACGCCAGGGAGGTCATCAGAATCGGGCGCAGGCGTTGGCGCACGGCGGTCAGCGTCGCGTCCAGCAGGCTGCTGCCCTGCTCCTGCAAGTGCTTGGCGAACTCGACGATCAGGATCGCGTTTTTCGCCGCCAGCCCCACCGTGGTCAACAGGCCGACCTGGAAGTACACGTCGTTGCTCAAGCCGGTAAACCGTGTGGCCCACACCGCGCCGACAATACCCAGCGGCACCACCAGGATCACCGAAAACGGCACCGACCAACTCTCGTACAACGCCGCCAGGCACAGGAACACGAACAGGATGGAGACCGCGTACAGCAACGGCGCCTGGGAGCCGGACAACCGCAGTTGGTAGGACTGGCCGGTCCACTCATAACCAATGCCATCGGGCAGTTGCTTGGCAATGGCCTCCACCGCATCCATCGCCGCACCGGAGCTGACGCCCGGAGCCGGGTCGCCGACCACTTCCAGGGAAGACGAGCCGTTGTAGCGCTCCAGCAACGGCGAGCCATAGCTCCAGGCGCTGGTGGCGAACGACGAGAACGGCACCATTTCATCGTTGCTGTTGCGCACGAACCAATGCTCCAGGTCGGCAGCCTGCATGCGGGTCGACGCCTCGCCCTGCACATAGACTTTTTTCACCCGGCCCTGGTTGAGGAAGTCATTCACATAGGTGCCGCCCAACGCGGTGGACAGCGTGGTGTTGATGTCGCTGGTGCTCAGGCTCAGGGCACCGGCCTTGCGGTCATCGATGCTGACTTTGAGCTGCGGCGCATCGTCCAGGCCGTTGCTGCGCACACCGAGCAGGCGCGGGTCTTTCTTCGCCTGTTCGATGAACTGCTCACGGGCAGCGACCAACGCGTCATGCCCCAGGCCACCCAGGTCCTTGAGCTGCAAATCAAAGCCCGAACTCTGCCCCAGGCCGCGCACGGCCGGTGGTTGCATCACGAACACATCGGCATCGCCGATGCTCGCCAGCGCCAACGTGGCGCGCTGGGCAATCGTCGCCGCATCGTCCGAGCGCTCGCTCCAGTCCTTCAACCGGATAAACGCCCGTGCGGTGTTCTGGCTGTTGCCGCCCATGCCCAGCCCGCTGATGCTGATCATGGCCTCGACTTCCGGCTGCTTGAGCATGTACTGCTCGAACTGGTGCAGCACCGCCTGCGTGCGGCTGTCGGTGGCGCCTACCGGCAACTGGATCTGCGCCATAAGGATGCCCTGGTCCTCGTCCGGCAGAAACGACGTGCTCAGGCTGGCGTAACCGGCGGCCATGGCGGCGGCGATCAGCGCGTACACCACCAGGCTGCGGCGGGTACGTTGCAGTACGCCACCGACCAACGTTTCGTAGCGCTGGGAGCAGCGCTCGAATGCACGGTTGAACCCACCAAAAAAGCCGCGTTTGGCGCCATGCCCCGGTTTGAGCAACGCAGCGCACAAGGCCGGTGTCAGGGTCATTGCGACCACTACCGAGAGCACCATGGCCGAGACGATGGTCACCGAAAACTGCCGATAGATAATCCCGGTGGAACCACCGAAAAACGCCATGGGAATGAACACCGCGCTGAGCACCAGGGCGATGCCGATCAGCGCGCTGGTGATTTCATCCATCGATTGGCGCGTGGCCGCGAGGGCCGTCAAGCCCTGCTCGCTCATGACCCGTTCGACGTTTTCCACCACCACAATCGCATCGTCCACCAACAGGCCGATGGCCAGGACCATGGCAAACATGGTCAGGGTGTTGATTGAATAACCGAACAATGCCAACACCCCGAACGTGCCCAACAGCACCACCG
>NZ_JADDUM010000237.1 GCF_015163715.1 Pseudomonas cyclaminis | reverse complement strand
TAGGTCGATCGTCAAGATTAAATCCAGAACCCCTGTTTGCTAACGCAACAGGGGTTTGTTTGGGCGCTCGGAAAAGTACGGCCAGACCCACGACAAATTTGCACAGTTATTTCTGAACCAGACCACTAGAATAGGTACCTAACCTTTTTTAGAGCCAGAGCCCTATTTATGCCCGATCCGGTTGATGCCCTTGAGGTGTCGGATTTACCACTGGACGACCTGGTGGCATGCCATGAGTGCGACTTGCTGATGCGCAAACCCGTGCTCGCCCTCGGCGAAAAAGCCCAATGCCCGCGTTGCGGTTACGAACTGTACGCTCACCGCCACAATGTCGTAGAGCGCAGCCTTGCCTTGGTACTCGCTGCGCTGCTGCTGTACATCCCCGCGAACTTTCTCCCCATCATGCAGCTCAATCTGCTCGGGCAATCCTCTGAGGACACCGTGTGGAGTGGCGTAGTCGGCCTATTCGATACTGGCATGCAAGGCGTTGCTGCCGTGGTGTTTCTATGCAGCATGGGCATTCCCCTGCTCAAGTTACTCTGCCAATTGGCGGTGCTGCTCAGTATTCGTTGGAAAGTCGGACGCAGTTACGGCTTATTGTTGTACCGCATCTACCACCACATGAAAGATTGGGGAATGTTGGAGGTCTACTTGATGGGCGTGCTGGTGGCAATTGTAAAACTTGCCGACATGGCCGCCATCACGATTGGTCTGGGTCTGGTCTGCTTCGTCAGTCTATTAATGGTTCAGGTTCTGCTTGAGGTGGTGATGTCGCCGCACCAGATCTGGCAAGCACTGTCGGGAGAGGATGATCATGCGGGCGATTGATGCGGGCATTCTGATTTGTACCGAATGCCACGAGTTGAACAAGCAGGAAGCAGATGCCGATGAGCAAACCTGCACCCGTTGCGGTGCGCTGATCCATGCTCGTCGCCCCAACAGCCTCGCGCGTACCTGGGCTTTGCTGATCACCGCCGCGATTTTGTACATTCCCGCCAACCTGCTGCCGATCATGACGATCAACTCACTGGGCCAGGGTGACCCCAGCACCATCATGGCAGGTGTGATTCAACTGGTGCAGCACGGTATGTTTCCCATCGCGGCCGTGGTATTTATCGCCAGCATCCTGGTGCCCACATTCAAGCTGGTTGGCATTGGCCTGCTACTGTTCTCAGTGCAGCGTCACCAGCCGCTTTCTGCACAGCAACGCATTGTGATGTACCGCTTTATCGAATTCATTGGGCGCTGGTCCATGTTGGATATCTTCGTGATCGCCATCCTTGTGGCGGTCGTAAACTTTGGACGGCTTGCCAGTGTCGAGGCCAACCTCGGTGCTGCGGCGTTCGCCAGTGTGGTGATCTTGACGATGCTTGCCGCTGTAACTTTTGATCCCCGACTGATTTGGGATAACACGGAGTCGGACGACGACCATGAGTGATTTGCCTAAAGCTAAAACCCGCCCAGCCTCCAACTGGTCGGCCATTTGGGTGTTACCCCTTATTGCCCTGATCATCGGCGGCTGGCTGGGATGGCGTGCCTATTCCCAGCAGGGCATCGAGATCCAGGTGCGCTTTGAAAGCGGTGAAGGCATCCAGGTCAACAAGACCGAAGTGGTTTACAAGGGCATGCCCGTGGGTAAGGTCAAAGCCTTGGCCTTGGATGACGAGGGCAACAATCGCGGGGTGATTGCCACCATCGAGATGAACAAAGACGTCGATCAATACCTCAAGACCAACACGCGCTTCTGGCTGGTCAAACCCAGCGTCAGCCTCGCCGGTATCACTGGCTTGGAAACCCTGGTTTCGGGTAACTACATCGCCGCCAGCCCTGGCGATGGCGAACCCACACGTAAATTCAAGGCGCTCTCTGAAGAGCCGCCGTTATCCGACGCCAAGCCCGGTCTGCATCTGACCATCAAGGCTGATCGTCTAGGCTCGCTGAACCGTGGCAGCCCGGTCTTCTACAAGCAGATCCAGGTCGGTCAGGTCAAAAGCTACCTGCTGTCCGAGGATCAGAGCACCGTTGAGATCAAGGTCTACATCGAACCGACTTACGCTAACCTGGTGCGCAAACACACGCGTTTCTGGAATGCCAGCGGCATCAGCATCGACGCCAACCTTTCCGGTGTGAAAGTGCGCAGTGAGTCGCTCTCCAGCATCGTCGCCGGCGGTATAGCGTTCGCCACTCCGGAAAACCGAAAAGACAGCCCACCCACCGATCCAAGCCTGCCCTTCCGGCTATACGAAGACTTCGACGCCGCCGCCGCTGGCATCAGGGTCAAGGTCAAGCTCACCGACTTCGAAGGCCTGCAAGCTGGGCGTACCCCGGTGATGTACAAAGGCATCCAGGTCGGCAGCCTCAAAACCCTGAAGATCGACCCGGACCTGTCCAGCGCCAACGCCGAGTTGACCCTCGACCCATTGGCCGAAGACTACCTGGTGCAGGACACCCAATTCTGGGTGGTCAAGCCGTCCATTTCCCTGGCAGGCATCACCGGCCTGGAAGCGTTGGTAAAAGGTAACTACATCGCCATCCGTCCTGGCGATAAGGGCAGCGCTCCTCAGCGTGAATACGTCGCCCGCGCCAAAGCACCACCGCTGGACCTGCGCTCCCCTGGCCTGCACATGGTGCTATTCACCGATAACCTTGGCTCCCTGGATGTCGGCAGCCCGATCCTCTACAAGCAGGTCAAGGTCGGTTCGGTGCAGAGCTACCAGTCTCGCGCAAGAACAAGCAACTGGTGATTGGCGTTCACATCGAGAAGGAATACGAAAACCTGGTCAACGGTTCCACGCGATTCTGGAATGCCAGTGGCGTCACGCTGACCGGTGGCCTCACCGGCGGCATCCAGGTGAAGAGTGAATCCCTCGCCAGCCTGATGGCCGGCGGCATCGCCTTCGAAACCCCACAGCCGAATGTACCCCTGAAAAAACGCATTCCGCGTTTCCGCTTGTTCGCTGACCGTGAAGCCGCCAACCAGCACGGCACTCTGGTGACCATCAAGGTAGACCGCGCCGATGGCCTGCGCCCAGGCACTGCAGTACGTTTCAAAGGCCTGGATGTCGGCAAGATCGAGAGTGTCGACCTGAGTGCCGATATGCAGTCGGTGCTGCTCAGTGCTCGTATCACCCAGGTGGCAGACCGGATTGCACGTGCCGGCAGCCAGTTCTGGGTGGTCAAGCCTGAACTCGGCCTGATGAAAACCTCCAACCTGGAAACCCTGGTCACCGGCCAATACATCGAAGTGCAACCCGCAGTAAAAAGTTCGGGGCCGCAAAAGAGCTTCGTCGCCCTGGACCAGCCGCCTGAGGTAGTACACCAAGAGGAAGGCCTGAGCCTCACGCTCAGCGCCGCACGCCGTGGCTCGTTGAAGGAAGGTGTGCCTGTGACTTACCGTGAGGTTACCGTGGGCAAAGTCACGGGCTACGAGTTGGGCCAAACCGCTGACCGCGTGCTGATCCACATCCTGATCGAGCCCAAGTACGCATCGCTGGTGCGTGGTGGCAGTCGTTTCTGGAATACCAGTGGCTTCGGTCTCGACTTCGGCCTCTTCAAAGGCGCTACGGTACGGACTGAGTCCTTGGAGACGCTGGTTGCCGGCGGTATCGCCTTCGCCACGCCAGACGGCGAGCGGATGGGTAATGCTGCGCGGCCACAGCAGACCTTCCCGCTGTTCGACAAGTTTGAAGATGAATGGCTGACCTGGGCGCCTAAGATCCCGCTCGGCAAGTAGACCCAGGCGCGGCTATCGGGGGCAAGCCCCAGATACAAAAAAGGCCCCTGGGGAGAACCCAGGGGCCTTTGCATGTCAGCCGAAAAAATCAGACCTCATCCAACTCCGGCTCATCCGCCTGCACGTTCACCGTGGCCTTCACTACATCGTGACGACGGATGTACTTCCAATCCGCCTCATCGATGTAGATCCCGTTCGGCCCACTGCCGCCTTCCAGGTCGATAGCTACCTGGGCAGACACCTGCGGCTTCACACTCGCCAGGATCGGCACGAAGCCCAGTTGCAGGCTGGTTTCCAGCAACGCGGCCTGATTCTTCTCATCGATGTCCGCCGCTTCATCCAGGTAGTACGGCAAGCGCACACGCCCTGCCTGGTCGCGGTCCATCAAGTGCAGCAACAAGTACATGTTGGTCAGTGCCTTGATAGTCATGGTGGTGCCGTTGGACGCCGCACCATCAATGTCGGTATGAATTACCGGCTGACCATTCACCTTGGTGATCTCAAACGCCAGCTCGAACAAGTCCTTGAGGCCCAACTGGTTGTGGTTGGCCGCCACCAGACGCGCCAGATACTCCTTAGCCTCTTCGTTCTTGTTGTCTTGCTCGGCGCTCTGGCTGAGGTCGAACACCGACAGCGTTTCGCCTTCCTCGTACTGACCCGCACTGTGGATGATCTGGTCGATATGCTTGAGCGCTTCTTTGTTCGGCGCCAGCACGATGCGGAAGCTTTGCAGGTTGGACACCTGGCGCTTGTTGATCTCGCGGTTGAACAACGCCAACTGGTGCTCGAGGCTGTCGTAGTCGCTGCGGATATTGCGCAGGGTCCGAGCGATATCGGTCACCGCCGCGCGGCGGGCCTTGCCCAGCGTCAGCGCTTCATCAGTGCGGTGGGCATAGGCATTGATCAGCAGTTGCAGACGGCGCTCAACATCATCCTCGCTGTCGAACTTGGCCACGCCCTTGAGGCGCACCTGGGCATACAGCGCTTCGATCTGGCCATCAGCGCGCAGCAGACCTTGCCAGCTGTCCTGATAGTCATTGAGCAACGGCAGCAGGTTGTCCATGGAGTCGTCGACCGGGTCCATGAACGGCGTGCCGAACGGCAAATCCGCTGGCAACAACTGACGACGGCGCAAGGCATCGTCCAGCGTACGTTGCTTGGCTTCCATATCGCCAATCTGCCGGCCGACCAGTTGCAGCTTCGCCGACAGTTGCTGGACACGTTCGGTAAACGCATCGCTGGAACGCTTCAACTCGTCCTGGGCGGCTTCCATCTGCGCCAGGTTTTCCAGCTTCTCGCCTTCTTCGGCGCTCAGGGTTTGCGCACGGCGGAAGTCTTCCAGGGCCTTTTGCGCGTCCAGCACCTGCTGGTAGAGCGCCTCGGTCTGGGTCTTGCTTGCGGCGCGGTCGGACGCTACAGCCTGCTGCGTCTTGAGTTGCTTGAGTTCTTTTTCCAGGCGTTCCTTCTGGTCACGCAACGCTGCGCGATCTGCCAGGGCCTGCAACGCCGGCGGCTCGATGTGGGAGATGTCGATGGACAGCCCCGGCACTTCAAAGCGCTCGCCCTTGAAGCCATCGAGGATCTGCTCCAGGGATTTGACCCACTGGCCGTCCTCGTCCAGCGTGATGCCATGCTCACCCAACGGCAGGCTGAACAACGAACTGTTGAACAGACGCATCAGACGCTCGACATCCTGCTGTGAGAATTCTTCCCGCAGTTTGGCGTAGCTGTTGTTGTCGGCGTGATCAAGCTGCTGCCTGACCGACTTCAAGCGTTTTTCCAAGTCGCGCAGACGCTCGTCCAAGTCTTCGGCGCTGAACTGGCGTGACTGCGCCAAAGCGCCCGCCAGTTCATCGTGGGCATCCTTGGCCGCCAGCAGTTGCTGCTCCAGCACCTTGACGTCATCCACCAGCGCAAAGCGATGCTTGAGCACCGACAGCTCGCCCAACCACCGCTGAATCCCGCTGATCTCACGCTCCAGGCGCATCAACTCCTGGGTACCGCCACGCTGATCGTTCTGCAGCGCGTCCTGCTCGTTGCGGTAGTGCTCGGCCTGGATGGTCAGCTCTTCCTTGCGCGCACTGGCATAGTCCGACCAGGTGCCCAGCAGCGAGTCCAGCAGCGGCGACAGCCGATGCAGTTTGCCGCGCAGGGTGTCGCGCTGGCGAACGCCATTGGCCAGTGCCTCCACCAGAGGACCTGCGGCGACCAGGGAGTTGTAATCCTGTTCCATGCGTCGCACATCGCGGAAGGCTTCTTCGCACGCGGCGATGTAATCCACGCTGCCGGAACGCAGGCTGTGTTCGAAGGCATCGAGGAACAATTGCTTGAGCTTGGCCGCCGTAATCTCGCGCATGTGCAGCAAGTTGATAAACAACGCACGGAAGGTCTTCAGACTCTGTTCGCTAGTGGAGCGTAGCGGAATCAGCGTCAGGTCCAGCGGGATCGACGTGTGGCCGCCCACCAGCAAGCGGCGCAGTTCGTCCGGCTTGAGTTCATAGGCCTTCAGGCCTTCGCGCTCAAGGTTGGTGAACAGCTCTTTCTGACGCAGGCACGTGTCGTTCTTTTGATAGTGGGCCAGGTCCAGCTTGCCCGCATAGGCGAAGAACTGGTGACCGAAACCACCGCCCGGGCCGCGTCCGACCACGCCGATCACGTGTGGGCCGTGGGGCAGGGAGACTTCCACCAATATGTAGCTGGTGTCGGTAGCAAAGTAGAAGCGCCGCGATTGCTCCAGGGTGTACTTGCCGAAACTCATGTCCGACATGCGTGCCAGGATCGGAAACTGCAAGGCGTTGATCGACGCGGATTTCCCCAGGTTGTTCGCGCCGTACACCGACAGCGGCTCTTCCAGCGGGAACAGACCCAAGCTGTAACCAGCGGTGTTCAATAGGGCGAAGCGGCGGATGCCGTAGCGTTCCTTGCTCATGCATCAGTCTCCTGTTCTTCGGCAATGGCGCGGGCCAGTGCGTCTTCTTCGCTTTCTTCTGCGAAGTCGCTGAGGTCCAGCGGGTCATCGGTCTTCAGCAGTTTTTCATCGCTGTCTTCGTCGATGATCACCGGCGCCGGCAGTGGCAACACGCTGTGTACGCTGGCCGCCAGGTCGCGGTCCTGCTGCACCGACAGGCACACGTCGAGAAAGCGGTGCATCGGCGGCAGGAAACGATAAATGCCGTTGTCTTCGCTGGCAAAACCCAGCTGGTCATGCGGCGCATGATTTTTTCTTCGAGTTCTTCCTGGGTCTGTACTTCGGCCTGGATAAACAGGTCGCGGTACTTTTCCAACAGCGACGGCAGCTCATCACGGCCCAGGCTGCCACCGTCGAGCACGGCGATCGGGTCGCGGCCCTGATCGGCCAGGTGCTCGACGATGATGAAGGTGAACAACGCCAGGCGCTGGGCGGTCTTGTTGACCTGCGCGCTGGCAATCGCGGAGTCTGGCACGAAGTAATAGAAACCCCGGGTGTCGCACACCAGCTCAAAGCCCAGGGCCTTGAACAGCGTGCGGTACTGGTCCTGGAAGTTCGACAGTTGCGCGTACAGCTCCGGGTCGCGGCGGCTGACGTGGTAACCCTTGAACAGCTCGCGAAAAATCGGCGCCAGCTGGGACAGTTCGGAAAGATCAAGATGCATGAGGTGTGCTCGCGGAATTCTCGGTCGCGTCAACGGCGGCCGGGAGCAGGGCGAATGAGCGCAGGCTGACCTGGTGCTCGTGTGTGTGGTAGTCGCGGCGTTCCAGGCGTTCGCGCTTGAAGCGCTTCTCACGGGACAGTCGCGAGAACCAGTACAGCAATTCGTCGGTGGCGCCGTCCGGTTCCTGCTCCAGCAGCCAGGTCATCAGGTCCGGCATCGGCAGGGCGTCTTCGCACCGCTCCAGCATTTCCTTGACCGTACGCGGCGCACGCTGGGCTTCGCCCTTGTGGGATTTGTGCGCCTTGGGGAACCGTGCCGGTTTCGGCTCGAAATTCGCCAGGGCATACACATAGGCTTCCACCTGACTCGCGCTACCAAGGAAGGTACTTTGCGGCCGGGTGAACATGGGCATGGCGGCCTGCGGCACCGCATCCAGGCCTTTGCGGCGGATGGCCGACAGCGCCAGTGCCGCGCCACGGGTCACGGCGTTGTGCCGGCGCGCTTCTTCACGCAGCGGCAACAGCAGCTCGCGGGCATGACGCAAGGTCAGCTGGGCGCTGGTCTGCATTTCGAGGATGCGCGCGTGGGTGCGCAGCAGCATGTCGTCGTCCACCAGGTGGCCAAGACGCTGTTGCTCGGTAAGCATGCGCAGCAGCACATTCTCGACCTTGCGCACGCCTTGCTCGAAGGCGCCGTCGGCGTTTACCAGTTGGATCATGGGTTCGACGTATTCGTCCCAGGTCGCCAGCACTTCGGCGTAACGCTGGCGCAACGGGATCTGCCGGTCGCTGGTCTTGGCCCGGTCAGCCACGGCCGCGAGGGCTTGTTCGTCGTTGGCGAGTTTTTTCAGCACATCCCGCACGCGCATATCCAGCAGGCGCAGTTGGCGGGCCAGGTCGTGGCCATCACGGATGTCGAAGGCGTCCTGGATATAGCCGGCCAGGCGCTCAAGATGGCGCAGGTAGGCTTCGATTTCCAGGCACAGGCCAAGCCGGTGCTCCTTGCGAAGATAAGCCAGGAAATCGTGGATCTGCGCGTTGAGCTCGAAACGGTTCGGGCTCTTGGCGACAGGCACCAGGATATCCAGGCGAATCCACACGTCCAGCAGGCTGGTGATGTCCTGGGGCGTGCTGTCCAGTTGTTGGGCGGCCAGTTGGGCGCGCAGCTCGCCCAGGCTGAGGGTGCCTTGGTCGAAGTGTTCGCACAGTGGCTCAAGTAAGGCCCAGTGTTCGGCGAGGGCGCGCAGGACGCGCTTGGGTTCGATCATGGGAATGGCCGGCTGGTTGGCGATTAAAAGTCGCGATTGTACTGCATCAGACGCAGGATTTATCCACAGCCGGTCAGTGCGCAGTGGGCGATTGTTACCGAACAGCGGTAGAATCCCCGCTCTTTACTTATCCACAAGTGGCCGAGCTGTGCTTATCGAGTCCCGACGTCGCGCTTACTTGACCGCCATGCAAGTGGTCAACTGGTTGCCCCGCACCGAACTGCCGTTTGCCGCGCCGTCGCGGCCGAGCTGCTGCAGGCGCTTGAGCCCTATGAGGCGTTCGAGTCTTCGGGCGAGGAGGCCGCCGCCCCGGTGGCGGTGGTCAAGCCGCAGCCGCAGGCGCGCCCGGCGGTCGAGCGCGCCAAGATCGAAGTGCCACGCCCGTCGCCGATAGCCAAGCCCGTGGTCGCCGAGGCAGAGGCCCCGGTGGTCAAGGCCCCGGTAGTGCCGCCACCACGCTTTGCCCTGCAATTGCTGCGCGCCGGGCGCTGCCTGCTACTGGTGGAGTTACCCACCGGCGAGCGTTTCCAGACCCGCGATCCCGCTTATATGCTGCTCAAAGACATGCTGCGCGCCGCCGGTTTGCCCGACAGCCCGCAAATCGTCGGTGACCCGGTGCGCTGGCCGCTGCTGGTGCGCGGCACCATGGACCAGGGCCCGGAAGCGGCGCGGGATTTTGTGCAGAGCTTTGTCTCGGCGCGCCTGGAAGACGAACCCTGTGTGTGCCTGTGGCTGATCGGCCTGCCCGCCGTGCGGTTTGCCGGCGAAGCCAATGCCGAGTCCTGGTACCGCGAACTGCAGGTCGAAGGCCTGGGTTCGGTATGGGCCCTGCCGGGCCTCGAATTATTAATGGAAGAGCCACAGCGTAAGGCTGATGTCTGGCAAGCCATGCGCCGGCTGATGGCGCGCTGGAAAACAACCGATGAGTGAGGCTTTATCCTTCCGCCCGATGACCGAGGCTGACCTCGACGCCGTGCTGAAAATCGAATACGCGGCGTTCAGCCATCCCTGGACTCGCGGCATTTTTATGGACGGTCTGGGCAAGTACCAGATCTGGCTGATGTTTGAAGGTGAGCAGCAGGTGGGTCACGGCGTCGTGCAGATCATCCTCGACGAGGCGCATTTGCTCAACATCACCGTCAAGCCGGAAAACCAGGGCCGTGGTTTGGGCTTGAGCTTGCTCGAACACCTGATGTCTCGGGCCTATGAGGCCAAGGCGCGGGAATGCTTCCTGGAAGTGCGCGACAGCAATACCGGCGCGTTTCGTTTATATGAGCGTTATGGCTTCAATGAGATCGGCCGTCGGCGGGACTACTACCCGGCCGTCGGCGGTCGCGAAGATGCTGTCGTGATGGCCTGCACTCTCGTCGACTAACCACCGAAGTCCATGTGGGAGGGG
>NZ_JADDUM010000236.1 GCF_015163715.1 Pseudomonas cyclaminis | reverse complement strand
TCCAAATTTGGATGCATCTAAGTTCAGCTCCGCCAAGTTGTGCTTGATGTCCCGCACGACGTGGTGATGCTGCTTTCCGGTTAGATCAGCGACCTCGCGGCTGGACATGGTTACGGTATTGCTTGGAGCTACGAGTGTGTTCATAATGGCCCCACAAGTTTCATTGCTGTTGAAAGGACCGCCCTGCCAGGCGGTTTTTTTATGCCCGCGATTCAGGCAGCCTTCAGCGACTCGCGCAGAATGTGCAGCGCGTCGATTGCTTCCTGGATTGCTTTCTCGCCCTGCGCTTTCTCGTGCTGGCTGATGTGGTTGTCAGCAGCTGCGTCAAAGATCAATCGGCCCACATCACCGCACTCGGCGGACAGGTGACCAAGAGCAACCATTAACGGTTTGGCTACCGGCTTCTCGCGGGCAACAAGGTCATAGCCAAACTTGTCAGCGAGCGCCATCAGAGGGCGCATGTCGCCGGTGTGCAGCAGGACGCCGAACAGATGCTCAATGGTCAGGTGATGGGCTGAGTTGTCAGGGTTCGAGCGCTGCAGCAAGCTCACATGTGCAAGGCACATCTTCCCTGCCAGCTCCTCTGCCCCACTTTCCTTGATGGTGGCGTGGCAAGCCCTCAAGAAATCTTCCATTCGTAAAACCTCAAATTTGTTTCCGTGGTAGCGGCCGCCAGGTCCGGCGATCATTCGCTCAACAGAAATGACACGGACGCCTTATGCAGCAGTTTTCTTTTTGTCGGCCTTCAATTGGCCGTCGGTTACAAGTTCAAGCTGGTACTGACGTAGCTCAGGGATCTCTTCGCCCCACTGCCGGACTGCCTCGTATGTGATGCCGAGCGCTTTGGCGAGGGGAGCGATCCCTTTGAAGTGGTTAATTGCGTCGGCACGGTTCATGGCTGACTCCTTTGGGTATACGGCAATTCAAGCATGCTTGTGTTTACTAAGCAAGCATGCTTGCCAAGCTAACTTGTAGATTGCTTGCATGAAAATTACTGATCGGATTGCGAAACTTGTCCTGGCGCGAAAGCCTGAGATCGGGCCGCGAGGATTCAAAAGAGATATAGCGACCACCTGCGGGGTCAGCTACGAAGCTGTTCGTCAGTGGTTTGCCGGTGATACGGGCAACATAAAGAACGAAAACTTGGTAGCGATCGCTGAAGGCTACGACACGACGGTCGATTGGCTGCTCTCTGGCAAAGGCGAGCCACCAAGTCGGAAGGCCGCGGATGCTCCAAAGGCTGGCAACCATTCTTCGGCGGATCTGGTCAAGCAGATGCTCGCGAAGCACGGCCGGGGCTTATCGGAAGAGGCGAGAGCGCGAATCGCCGAAGTGGTAGAAGAAGTGGCGCTTGAGTCGAAGTCGACCAATGTAGTGAAAGTCGACTTCACCAGGGCGGGCCAGGTCGGTGACGAAGTGTGGATTGCCCACTATGACGTGCGCGCCGCGATGGGCGGCGGACAGATCCCGCACGAATTCCCAGAGATGCTTCAGGACATACGGGTAAGCCCCAAACACTTGAGGGAGATGGGAGTTTCGTTCAAAGAGCACTTCCACCTCAAGATGATCACCGGATGGGGGCAGTCAATGGCCCCGACGATCAAGGACCGCGACCCGCTGCTGGTCGATATCACGATCCGGGAGTTCACCGGGGACGGCATATACCTTTTCTCGCACGACGAGATGCTGTACGTGAAGCGCTTGCAGAAGAAAGGCAAAGACCGCTTCAAGATGATCTCGGACAACAAGCACCACGATGCCGAGGATATCCGGGTAGATGACACCCACATCTTGGCGCGCGTGCTGTACGTGTGGAACGGCCTGCCGGTGTAAGACCATGCTCATCATCAAAGCCCGGCCAGCGCCGGGCTTTTTATTGTCCGTTAGAAAGGCGCCGCCTCTTCCTCCCGCTCAAACTCTTCCTCACCTTTGCCCGCCACCTCAAGCTCCTGCTGCTCCCACCTAACCGTCACGCTGCCGTCATCATTGAGCGTCAACTCAAGCTCGTCAGTTTCGGCAATGACCCCCAGCACCTCTTCCCACTCCCGATCTCCGTCCGTGTCCAGGCGATGAATCGTCACCCACCGCTGCGCCTGCGCCACGGGGTGGTTGATCATCGATGAGACTCGCAGGCCCAGCCGCTCCATCCCCGTCATTTCTGCCCGTCGCGAGTCTGCCGGGCTTCCCTTCTGCTTAGCCATAACCACCTCCCTAAAATGCTGTACATGCATACAGTAAGCAAAATAAACACAAGCGTGCTTGCATTCAATACACAAGCATGCTTTTATAAATGCAAGCCGACTTGTGCTTCTGAGCAAGTACACCACGCCCAACGCTCTTTAACAGCCAGCGCAACAAACAACAGACCGCATTGCCTCTACCGGCGACCGGCGAGCAGACAGGCCCGAAAGCCTGCCAACGACAGGGAAAACCTTGTACGGCTGCTCGATGGTGAAACGCCAGAACTGAGTGAGTGACCCGGCAAGCAATGCACCCCGCGAATCCCAGCGGCAGAAGGGAGAGATACCGATTTGAATTAGCGGTCCCGATAGCCTCGGCTGGGAACGCTGGACCTCATGCACCCTGCCCCACTCAACCAGGGCATACCGCGCTGCAGCGTGCATGTTGTACGGACCTTTGATCCACCACCGACAGATGCTGATTGAGGTGGTGGGGAGGAAGCGCAAAGCCCAAACCAACGACAACCTACGGCCTGCAATCAGCAGCGGGTACGAGGCGCGCAGATAGAGCGGGGATCTTCCTTCTGCACCTTGGCAACAGGGTGCATCGGGATGTAACCCAACCCAGAGGAATCACCATGTTAGGTAAATTGTTCGGCAAGAAATCCGGCCAGGCCCGTGCAGCAGTCGCCAAGCTGGCAAACCGTGACCTGATGGAAGCGGTGGTGTACGGCTCGATTTATGTTGCGGCCGCCGACGGCGAGCTTGAAGACAGCGAGCTGTCGAAGATTGAAACCATCCTCAGCAACAACCCGGCGCTCCAGGGCTTCGGCGCTGAGCTCTCCAACACCATCGACCGGGCCAAGACCGACTTCAAGTCGGGTGCCCGCATCCTGCGCCAGAACGCCGAGAAAGAACTGGGCGACCTGGCCCACTCCCCGGCGGAGGCGCTGACCGTCCTCAACGTGATGCTGACGGTGGCCGAGGCCGACGGCGAGATCGAAGCTGCCGAGCTGACCGCCCTGGAGCGCAGCGCCAAGCTTCTCGGCCTGAACCTGAAAGATCACCTGTAACCATGCTGGGCAAGCTCAGCAATAAAGTACGCTCCCTGGCGGCCTACGGGCTCGCCGGAGGGGTTGTCTTCGTCGACTCGGCAAGCCGCATCTTCTCAATGGTTGGCGACCTGGTGCTGGTCGGTTTGCTGTTGGTGGTACTGATGGCCGGTAAGGGGAAACACTGTGACGAAAAAAAGTAGTTCATCCAACACCAGCGGTGGCGTTGGCCTGCTCGGCCTGCTTGGCATTCTGTTCGTCGGCCTCAAGCTCACCGGCTATATCGACTGGTCCTGGTGGTACGTAACCATGCCGTTTTGGGGAGGGCTTGCGGTCGTCGCGGCCGTCATGCTGCTGATCCTGATCGGCTGGCTGCTTTCGATGGCGTTGAACTCGAAGCGGTAGGCATCACCTCTGCCCATTCGACGAGTGGGCTTTGGGATGCGGATGAGTAACCGCATTCACCCCAGCAGTTCGGAATTGCCGAACAACTGAAATCCTGCACGGAGGATTTGCAGCCATGTGAACTTCAAACCCAGGCGCTTAACCGCCACCCCTGCGTGACATAGGGAGGTCTATGTAACGCAGCGAAAAGCCCAGTCCCTACTGGGCTTTTTTACGCCTGGCCTTTATCCGTCAGCACCCTCCCCTGGGCCCACCGGCAAGAACCAGGCGGTCAGGTTTCTGACGAATAAACGCAACCCACTGAGGTATCCACCATGCACGCATCAATTCAACAGCGCGTAGACGGGGTTGCGGCCCTGCACGTGCGCTCCCGCATCGCCACCGCCGACTTCTACGCCCTGATCGGCAAGGAGCCACCCGTGCAGAAGATTCGCTTTCAGATCCGCACCGCCGGCAAGGCTTACCACATCGTTGAGATTGCCACCGGCAAGGTGAAGGGCTTCCGCTGGAACTGGAAGGAAGCGAGCAACTTCGCCCAGGCCCTGGAATCTCGCGCAGATGGCGTGAAGGTAACGCTCTCGGGCGGTGCGCAATGATCGGCGTGCCAATGGCAGATCCGCGCCAGGCGGTGATCGCTGACCTCAACCGCCAGATGGATGCTTTCTTCGGCTCGGGCAAGAAGGCCCAGGTCATCCCAAGCGGTATTGGTGCCAACACTCCGGTCATCTCCGCCAATGCTCACCAGGAACGCCTGCGGGCCCAGCGCGACAAGCTGGCACCGGCGGTGCGCGCCGAAGCTGCCAAGGGCATCACGGCCAACGAGGCCGCGAAGAACCTGAAGATGCACATCAAGCGCGTGACGCTGATTGCCCAAGAGAACGGCTTCAGGTTCGCCGAGTCACCATGAGGCGCATCAGCAAGATAACCGCCGCGCGGCGCCGGCCGACCTGGCTGGCAATCCCGGCAAGTGGAATTGAAGAGGTAGGCCATGGCCGAGGAACAGCAGGAGCCGACGGCGGAAGCCAAGAAGCAGCGCCGCAAGCGCGAGAAGGCAGCGGCGAAGGACGCAGCATTGGGCGTCGAGAAGTTTACGGTTGAAGTCGCCGGCGTGTTCAAGCCCGACTTGCGCAAAGTGATGACAGCTCACGGCATCAACAACCAGCAGGACATTCACCAGCGGATGCTCATCAACCTGATCGGCGCCGACTTCGAAACTCAAGCGCAGATGCTCAAGTGTGTCACGACACCTTTTGTAGTCACTGAAAAGGTGTCACGCATCATCAGGGCCGCCGGCCTGAAGTCGCTCGCCGACGACCCGCCCGAGCCTGACGACGAAATCGAAACACCAGCATAACCCACCCTACTCGCTGCATCCGGTAACCGGAGGGCGGCGCTTACCCGGAGTAACCCCATGACCAAGCAAGCACAGCAAGCAGTACTCGCCGCCGAACTCCCTGAGCGCGGGCAACCTCTGGCCGGCGGTGTGTTCGTCACTCGCTACTGGCTCAACGGCGCCGAGCGCGCCCTGATCCTGCTCCCTGACGAGCTCAGCGGGCCGTGGGGTGAGTATGGCGTCGAGATCAAAGGAGCAAGCTGCTACAGCGACGGCGAAGCCAACACCCGCGCCATGGCAGAGGCAGGCAGCGTGATCGCCATCCAGGCGCTGGAGCTGGACGGCTTCATCCCGTCCTGCCTGGAAGGCCAACTGCTGATGGCGGCCAAGGCCGAGGGTCTGGTGGCGCTGAACGAAGAGCGCTGGCATCACCTGAGTACGCAGCGCTCCGCCTACTGCGCCTACCTCATGGCCTTTGAAGATGGCTGGCTCCACTACTACGGCAAGTACTTCGAGCGGCTCGCGCGCCCTGTCCGCAGCCTCCCTATTCAGTAATTCATTCCTTCACTCGTTTTTCGCAGGTGATTCCCGGGAGCGCCAGGACGGCGCCCAGACCAGAAGCTTGTCGGGAAGCGCCGGCTACCTGCACCTTTATCTCGCTCATAGGAGCATCCCATGCACGCAAATGAATTGACTACCTATACCCGAAAAGATCTGGTCATCAGCAGCCCGGATCCGGCGGTGGTTCTGAAGCTGGCAACCATCGCCATCGCCGCGGCGCCAGCCATCGACGCAAGTGGTGTTCCGGCTCTGGGCGAATACTGGCCTGGCGAAGGCGGCGTGAACGGCGGCCTGTTCCCTGGCGGCGACAAACCCTACTACCTGATCGTGGCGACCGGCGGCGATGCAGAGGCGCCGCATGAGTGGGGCGGCTACGGCCAGGAACTCGACGGAGCCAAATCTCCATGGGATGGCCAGGCCAATACCGCGTATCTGGCGAACAGCAACCGGGAGCACGACCACCCGGCCGCCCAGTTCTGCGCAGCCTTCGAGCGCGACGGGCACAAAGATTTCTACCTGATGGCTCGCCGAGAGGCGTCCTTCCTCGAAATCACCGTGCCGGACGTGTTCACCAAGGCGTACCACTGGACCAGCACGCAGCGCTCCGCCAACATCGCCTACGGCATGGACTTTGGAGGTGGCTGGCTCAACAGCCTCGCCAAGAGCCTCGAGCGGCTCGCGCGCCCTGTCCGCAGAAAGTTTATTTGATCATTCAATTATTCATTCATGGGTGCGATAGCACCCTCGCTTTTCAGGAGGCCAGGGATGGCGCTGCATACGGATTTGGAAATCCACAAAGTCGCCGAAGAGCTACTCGGCCTCTCGCTTGATCTGGTGCGCAATATCCCGCGCGACCTGAAACAGGTTGTCGGGGCAAAGATCCGGGATGAATGCTTGCAGGTCCTGGTGCTGATCGGCCGGGCCAACATGACTCGGGAGAAGCTGCCCCATATCAACCTCCTGCTCGAAAGCATCTGGATGCTCAACTACTTACTGCGCGCCCTCACCAATCGAGGGCTCATCAGCAAGGGGCAGCACGCAAAGGCAATGATGATGACGGCCTCTGTAGGCCGACAGGCAAATGCCTGGAAGAAGTCCGCAACCGCGCCCGCTGCTTGAGGGTCAAGGCCCTCTTGCCTGTGCGCCAAATCTGGTCGAGCCGCTGACCTCTGGTCACCGCCATGCGCACAACAGAAACCGCCGGTCTAAAGCGTCCGCGTAGGTCTCGCGCAGTTTCCAAGCTGATCGACCCTGCCTTCGGTTTGGCGATGTAGATAGCTCGACAGGTCGCAGCGCTCCGCCAACAACGCCTACAACATGGACTTTGAAGATGGCTGGCTCAACAACAACGACAAGAACAACGAGCGGCTCGCGCGCCCTGTCCGCAGATTTAAGTGTTGCTCCCTTCCGGTTCGAGGATCTCGTCCAGGCTTACTACGACTGCCGCCGCAACAAGCGGAACTCCGCAAGTGCCCGGCAGTTCGAGAAGGACATGGAGATCAACTTGCTGGAGCTGTACGACGACCTGATAGCCGGCACTTACCGGCCAGGCCGATCCATTTGCTTTGTGGTCACCCGACCGAAAGCCCGCGAAGTATGGGCAGCAGCCTTTCGGGACCGCGTCGTTCACCACCTGATGTACAACCATGTGGCCCCGCGCTTCTACGCCAGCTTCATAGCGGACAGTTGCGCATGCATTCCAGGGCGCGGCACGCTGTACGCCGCCACCCGGCTTGAGTCGAAGATACGGAGCGCCAGCGAGAACTGGTCGAAGCCGATCTTCTACCTCAAGTGTGACCTGGCCAACTTCTTCGTCGCCATCGACAAGGCAGTGCTGCGCAAGCAGCTGGAGGCCAGGATCACCGAGCCCTGGTGGCTGGCCCTGGCTACCCAGATCCTCATGCATGACCCGCGTGAGGATTACGAGACCCGCAGCCCGGCGCACCTGTTCAACCGGGTGCCGCAGCATAAGCGCCTGGTAGCGCAGCCCGCACGCCTCGGCCTGCCGATCGGCAACCTGTCGTCGCAGTTCTTCGCCAACGTCTACCTCGATGCGCTGGACCAGTTCGCAAAGCACACGCTACGCGCCAAGCACTACATCCGGTACGTCGATGACTTCGTGTTCCTGCATGAGTCACCGCAGCAGCTCAATCAGTGGTTGGCCGAGGTTGAAGCGTTCCTGCCCAGGCTCGGCGCCAAGCTGAACCCCACGAAGACGATCCTGCAACCCGTGGATCGCGGCGTCGACTTCGTTGGTCACGTCATCAAGCCCTGGCGGCGTACCACCCGCAAACGATCACTGGCCCAGGCGCTGAAGCGAACAGCCGCAGCGCCCGCCGAGGATCTGCGCGAGACAGCCAACAGCTACTTCGGCTTGCTCAGCCAGGCCAGCCACAGTCACACCGATCGGGCAGCACTTGCCCGCGTGGTGCTGGGGCGCGGCAACAGCGTCAACGCAGCGCTGACCAAGACCTACCAGAAAAAGTAAACCCAACCCCATATCAACGAATCACGCCAGCCGGCGAGGCAATCGGCTGCCTGGAGTAATTATGAATCCATATTTGATAACCGGTCCCGCCCAGATCGGAGTCTCCGGAGGCCGAACCAGCGGGCAGATGCTACGCAAGATCCTCGACGCCCACGGCGGAAAGCTCCCTGCTGACGTTCACGCCTTCTTCCAGAATACCGGCAAGGAGAGCGAAAAAACGTTGGTGTTCATTGATCGGATAGACAAGCGATGGAACGTCGGCATCGTCTGGATGGAGTGGTGCCGAGTGTACGGCCAGCCTGACGATGCGCCGTGGTACAAGCTGGTGAATTTCGAGACGGCCAGCCGCAATGGTGAGCCCTTCACGATGATGCTCGAGTACTACGCGGCATACCGAAAAGACGTCAAGAACCTTCCTCCGGTGTTGCCGAACTTCTCGAACAATATGTGCACGGCGTACCTGAAGGTGAAAATCGGCGAGAAGCACATGCGCGCCCTGGGCTACGACGAGTGGGACTGCGTTGTCGGCATACGCTACGACGAGCCTAAGCGCTATCACCGCATGATGGCTGCCACGCCCGCGGCGGCACACGATGGGACAACCTTTGCCCCTCTTACGCCGCAGGCATCACGAAGGAGGACGTCGCGGAGTTCTGGAATGCCCAGCCGTTCGATCTGGGCATGGATTCAGACTTCGGAAACTGCGACCTGTGCTGGAAGAAAAGCGAAGGAAAGCTGATCAAGACGATCATCGACGACCCGTCCCGGGTGATCTGGTGGTCGGGCACCGAAGAACGCTTCGGCCAGGTATTCCGCCAAGACCGAGCCGATTACAAAACGATGGGCTGGTCAGCTGAGCAGCGCGCCAGGCAAACAGACTTCGATTTTGACTATCTCGCCGAAGACATCGACTGCTTCTGCGGAGATTGAACTCCCCCACTCCACCGCCCGGGCATGGCCCGGCAAGGACTCCCCGTGAAACGAATTTACCTCAGCGGGCCCATGTCTGGCCTGCCCGAACTGAACTTTCCGCTGTTTCATGCCGAGACAGCGCGCCTTCGTGGTCTCGGCTACGAGGTAGTCAATCCCGCAGAAGTCAACCCAGGCGGCGGTTCGTGGGGCGAGTGCATGCGCCGCGACATCGTTGAGCTGCTGAACTGCGACACCATCGCCCTGCTGAAAGGCTGGGCTGGATCGGACGGCGCGTTTCTTGAACTCACCATTGCATCACGCCTCGGCATGACGGTTGTGAGTGCCCATGATCTGGTAACGCGGGAGGCTGTATGAGCGAAGCACAGCGCTGGACGGTAAAGAACACCCTCCCAAATTCTGATGGTGGAACGCCGTTTATTCGTCCAGAGGTGGTCCTGGCCGCCGACTTCGACCGGGTAACCGCCGACCGCGACGCCCTACAGCGCGATCTTGAGCAACAGAAACGCTACGTCGAGATCAACGCCAACTCAGCCCACGGCAAGCATATGGAAGGATTGCGCTACCGAGATGAGCGTGACGCCCTGCAACAGCGCCTGACCGCAGCAGATGAGCGGGTGGATGTGCTGGAGGCGGGGGTCAAGTGGGAATCGGACCGTAACGCACTGCTGCTGGCTTCGCTCACCGAGGCCGAGGACATGCTCAGCGTCACGTCACTTGAGGCTGGTCAGCGCATTGAAGTGCTTGAGGGGGTGGTTGGCGAAGTTCTCGACGCTGTAGGTCGCGAGCCTCTGGACTTGGAAGCCGTACTTAGGTTGCGCGCTCGCATGCGCTCCGCACTCAAGCCAACAGAGGGTGCTGGCGATGACGCATAAATGCTACCGACGCGATCCAGAGGTGCGTGCCGTCACTGATCTTGTGACTGATGAGCAGATGCAGGGCTCGTTCAAGGGAACAAACTTCGGGCATGACGACTTCCGGGGCCTGCTGGCCCAGGGATGCATCAAGGCTTTGGCCGGCTGGCACCAGGGTCACACGCTGACGACAATCCTTGCCGAGCTCCGCCTGATCAGCTGGAACCGCCAGGCCGACAAGATCAAGGTCACCGCCAAAGGCCGGCACTACATTTGGCTCGCCTTCAAAGGTCGCCCAGGCGTCTGACTACGGCAGGAGTACATCCGTACTCCTGCGCAAAACCTGTAACCCCTCCCCCTTCAAAGTCAGCCGCTATAGCGGCAAGGATACCTATGCGCCTGAAGAAAGCTGAGCGTGAGCAGGTGCGCCTGAAATATGGCGGACACTGCGCGTACTGCGGGGTGCTGCTTGGCGATCTGTGGCACGCGGATCACCTGGAACCGGTAATCCGCGTCGCCGATGAGCGTATTGCCGAGCAGGTCGAGAATCACAACCTCGACAACATGATGCCGGCTTGTGCGCCCTGCAATATCAGCAAGGGCCGGCAGACGCTGGAAGGCTGGCGGTCATGGATCGCCGGACACATCAACTCCCTAAACAGTTACCACTCCATCTACCGCCTGGCCAAGTCCTATGGGCTGATCGCCGAGACCGGAGCGCCGGTAGTGTTCCACTTCGAAAAGGTGACCCCATGACCGCAATCAAAGAACGCCCCATCCTGTTCTCGGCGCCGATGGTGCGCGCCATCCTGGAAGGCCGGAAGACTGTCACGCGGCGCGAGGTTAAGAAAAAGGCGGCGCTGGATTGCTTGGCGGCCGGGTTTGAGCCGGCGTTTCTGGCATTGCCTGGCAATGCTGACCTCTGCCCATACGGCCAGACCGGCGACCGGCTGTGGGTGCGCGAGACGTGGGCACGCATCCGGGTAGCTCAGGCGCCGGACCAGGAATGGGTGGTGTACCGCGAGAGCGACAACCGCACCGACTACGGTGGCCCTTGGAAACCGGGCATCCATATGTTCCGACGCGACAGTCGCATCCTGCTGGAGATCACCGACGTGCGCGTCGAGCGGCTGCAGGACATCAGTCGTGCCGATATCCGAGCCGAAGGCCTGCAATGTCCACCCGAAATGGCCAGCGACGACGCATCACCCAATTACCGAGACTGGTTTCCAACCGCATGGCAAGAGTTGTGGGAGTCGATCAACGGCGCCGGCAGTTGGACGACCAACCCGTGGGTCTGGGTGGTCGAGTTCAAACGGGTGACGCCATGATCGCCACCCTCTGGTTCGCCTACGTCTTCATCTACAAGGGGCCCAGGCCATGAAACAGCATCGCGTTTTGATCGGCGACTGCATTGAGTCGATGCGGACGCTGCCAGATAAGTCTGTCCAGATGTGCGTCACCAGCCCGCCCTACTACGGTTTGCGGGACTACGGTGTAGACGGCCAGATCGGCTTGGAGGAAACGCCGGCGGAATTCGTCGCCCGCCTGGTCGAGGTGTTCCGCGAGGTTCGCCGAGTACTTCGCGACGACGGCACCGCCTGGGTCAACATGGGTGACAGCTACGCCAGCAAGCCCAACGGGCCAGTAGGGCTTGGAGGACACAGTACCGACGCTCCGCATGTGGCAGTGCGTACCGCCAACGCCAGACGATCCAGCCAAATTCCCATGGGGTTCAAACACAAGGACCTGATGGGAATGCCTTGGCGACTGGCCTTCGCCCTGCAGGATGACGGATGGTACCTGCGGCAAGACATTATCTGGCACAAGCCAAACCCAATGCCTGAGTCCACCCGCGACCGGTGCACGAAGGCCCACGAATACCTTTTCCTTCTCAGCAAGTCGCGCCGGTACCATTACGACAGTGACGCGATTCGCGAGCCAGCAAACCTAACTGGAAAAGGTAGTGCCAACGGCTTCCGTGGCGGCGCTTATGTCAACGGATCCACCCTCGACAATGCGGAAGGCGGCAAGCGCACATCAACGGGCAACACCGTACCGCCGAACAACGGAGTCGGCTGGGGCCATGGTACTGACGCAAAGGCTCGCGACAGGTCGCGGGTCACGGTGCCGACCGGCTGGGATACCTCAACCGGTGAAGGTGCTCACGGTGCTTTCCATAAGGACGGTGCAGAGCGATCACGGCGGGATAGCTTCAAGCGCGACGATTCGAAGCGAGAACAGGTAATCCCAGGCCAAACCAAAGGTACGCATCGCCCGGACCGAGAGGAAAGTTCCTGGGACGTCGAGACCCGAAACAAGCGCAGTGTTTGGACGGTGGCGACTCATGCGTTCAAGGAGGCCCATTTTGCTACGTTCCCGCCGGAACTGATCCGGCCGTGCATCCTGGCCGGGGCGCCACGTGGCGGCGTGGTGCTGGACCCATTCGGCGGTGCCGGGACCACAGCCGTCGTCGCCATGCAGGAAGGTCGCAAATCAATCCTGTGCGAACTGAACCCGGAATACGCCGCAATGGCTGAACGCCGGATCGCGGCAGCTTGGCTCGACGGCGCGGCGCAGATGGATGTCTTTCGCGACACCGTGCAACACCCAGCAGCCTAATCCAAATCCCCCTACATGCCTGCCGGTGAGCGGCGGGCGAGGTATTCCTATGTCAGCAGTTCAGCGATTCCACGAAGCAGCCAACGGTGCCCTGGTCAAACTCAGCGAGTACTGCCTGCCAGGCGCAAAGCTTGCCCTGGTCATCGTCACCCCGGGTGAGCCGGAGCGAGACATCATCCTTGAAGACCAGGGCCTGGATCGAAACGAAGTGGTCAGCGCCCTCCGTCGTCGCGGCCTGAGCATCGACGGCGACAACGCCTACAAGCGCGACCTATGCGATGCAATTGTCGGGGCTATGGCTATGGGAGCCCAGAACGCCAACCCGCCACCGGCAGATCACTGGGGTCAGCGATTTTGGGATATCGCCCGCGAGGAGCGCGCGCAGGCCGAGGAACTGGTTGAGGTTCTTAAAGGGGTTCAGAAACGCTGCGAAGGGATGGGCTACGTCGGTGTGGACGGTCAGTACCTGAAGGTAGTTCGAGCAGCGATCGACAAAGCCACCCGATAACCCACCTTCTGCCGCCCAGCGCGGCGCGGAGCATCATCATGGCAAAAGTTCTGGCCCAGATTACGGTCAAGCTGCCGCGCCTCATGGAGGCCGGTGAATACAGGAAGTTGCGGTACGTCGGCGGAAAGCCGAGCCTGCAGCA
This sequence comes from Pseudomonas cyclaminis, assembly GCF_015163715.1. GTDB lineage: Bacteria > Pseudomonadota > Gammaproteobacteria > Pseudomonadales > Pseudomonadaceae > Aquipseudomonas > Aquipseudomonas cyclaminis. The sequence continues at coordinate 1,314 of NZ_JADDUM010000236.1, read as the reverse complement.
GTTGAAAAAATGGATTGAGGAAGGCGAAGTGATCGGAGAGGTAAAAGGCGGGATGTATTTCGTCGATGTACAAGCGGCGGTGATGGGATCGAATGACCCGCTGCTGGCCAAGATGCTGGAGCTCGGCTGATGGCTGCCCGGCCCCGCACGCTGCAAAACAGAAAGCTGCCGCCAAACCTATACCCGAACGGCAAGTATTGGCGGTACCGCAACCCGGTCACTGGCGTGATGACCAGCATCAACCGCCCACTGGAAGAGGCAATCAAGCTGCCCGGGCCGCTAACCTGAAGTTCGCCGAGTTGGTCGTCGATGACGGCTCGCTGCTGGCCGTGCTGACCGGCGACCGCCTACCAATCGTGAGCAACCTACTGACACGTTTCGAAGAAGAATGGCTGCCGGATCGCTCATACGCCGCGCGCACCTTGGAGGAAATCAAGTTCAAGCTCGTGCGTTACCGGCAGGATCTGGGGGACCGCCTGATCGGACAACTGGATGTGCTAGCCATGGCCGAGTACCTGGATAACTTCAGCAACAACGCCTACACGAAGCACCGCGGGCTGTGGGTACAGATCTTCGCCTTCGCGGTGGCCAAGGGCCTGGCCGAACGCAACAACGCCGAGCTCACACTGGTGAAGAAAGAGGCCGAGAAGAAGCGCCAGCGCCACACGCTCGACGGATTGAAGCTGATCATCGATGCCGCGACAACACCGCCATGGCTCAAGCGGGCAATTCGCCTGGCCCTGGCCAGCCTGCAGCGCCGGGAAGATATCGTTACCTGGTTGAAGTCAGCGGCCGACATGGAAAAGAACACGCTCACGGTGTCACCAGGGAAAACCCAGGGCTACGAAAACCCGGTGCACTTGAAAATCACCATGGGCGCGGCGCTTCGGGAGGTTGTCGGGGAGTGCCTGCGATCGCCGCTCGCATCGCCGTACTTGATCCACTACAAGCCCAAGGCCCGCCGGCGGGAACAGATCGACGCCAAGGACCACTGGACATCCGTGACCCCGGACTACCTGACCAAGGAGTTCAGCAAGGCCAGGGACGCCGCACACGCCTACGACCATGTGCCGGCCGGCGAGCGGCCCACTTTTCACGAGATCCGCGCATTGGGCGCGTGGCTGTACGAGCAGCAGAAATTCCCACAGGAGTATATCCAGGCGCTCATGGGGCACGCGGACGAGAAGATGACGAAGCACTATCAGGAGGGGCACGACGAAAAGAAGATCGAGTACCTGGAGGTTGGAGCCGAATTGGCATTCTGAGGTGGGAGTTTTGCAAAAGTTTTGCAAATGTTTTGCAAATCGCAGACAA
>NZ_JADDUM010000235.1 GCF_015163715.1 Pseudomonas cyclaminis | reverse complement strand
TGCTTTGCCCTGTGCCTGGCGGTGGCGGCATTACCGCTGGCGATCATGACCCAGGTGCCGCTGGAAGTGCTGTTCGTCGCGGGATTCCTGTGTTCCCTGGTGCAGTTCTGCCTGTACCCGCTGGCGGTGGCGTTTTCCAATGACCATGTGGAAGGCGATCGTCGGGTGTCGCTGACCGCCATGCTGCTGGTGACTTACGGCGTTGGCGCGAGTATCGGGCCGTTGCTGGCCGGTGTGATCATGAAGATGTTCGGCAGTCACATGCTGTATGCCTTCTTCAGCCTGTGTGCGTTGATCCTGGTATGGCGCATCCGGCCGAAGGCGGTGACCAACCTGCATCAGGTGGAAGACGCACCGCTGCATCACGTGGCGATGCCCGACAGCATGTCGAGTTCGCCGCTGGTGGCCGCGCTTGACCCGCGCGTCGATGAGCAAGTGGTACAGGAGCAGATGCAGACGGTCCCCGACCCCGAGCCGCAAGTTGATCCGCAGCCGCCGGTGGACGAGCCCGCCTTTGTTGGGCCACCGGAACCCCTGGGGCCGGAGGAGCATCCTCACGACTTGAGCAGGGCGCGCCCCTGAAAGCAAAAACGGCAGATCCCCAAAGGATCTGCCCGTTTTTTTTGCCGCGATCTTTAAGGATTAAAAATCGTCGTCCTTGTCGAAGCGTCGCGCTTCACGCTGTAACTGGTACACAAAGCGCTCGACCTGGCGCTGCACCAGGCCACTCATGTTGTGGAAGCGCACACCGGCGAAGGTGGTGTTGATCTTGTCTTCGAAGTGCAGGTACCGCAGTTCGACCGAGGTCGTCATGCTGCCAAACGGCAGGGCGGCGATAAAGCGGTCGTAGACCTGGCCCAGTTGCAACCGCTCGGAGATGTCGCCTTCAAAGCGCAGTTTGCAGCCGGTGGCGGAGATATCCAGCAATTTGCCGTTGACCGGCGCCTTGAGTTTTTCACCGCCGAGTTCGATGTTCACCAATTGCGCCAGCTTCAGCGCGGCGCGGAAGGCGTTGCGGCGCTGATGGTAGACCACCTCGTCCGGCAGGCTGCCGGTGTAGATACGGTGGCCATCTTTTTCGCTGATGGTCAGGGTGCCGCTGCTTTCCCAGGCGACGCGCACGCCGTCGTGGAAGCCTTCGATACGGAAGGCTTCACCGTTTTCGAGGTAGCGTTCGCCATCACGGGGGATCATTTCGTCCAGTGCCAGCGTGTTGCTGTCGCGGTTGACGTCCACCAGATAGCTCTGGAAGCGCTGGCTGCGCTCGTGGAAGGTGATGATCAGCGGGTCATGGCTGTCTTGCAGCATCCGCAAGGTGCCGGCGATTTCCAGAGGCGTGGTGAGGACCTTCGGTGGCTGCGGGGCATCTTCCGCATTAAGGGCGTTGAACACGGTTCTTCCATCTCCAGACAAAATACGACTACACGCAAGAACCGGCATTTTGCCAGCATGTGGCGCGCCTTGGATAGGGCGCACGGTAAACCGGCGTCAGGCTTGGCTGCGGGTGCTTGGTTTGACCAGGCGCGAGGTTGAACCTTGGGCGTTATACAGCGCCGGCGGCTCTCCGCCGTGGAGTATACGCAACTGGTTGGCGGTCGTGGCTTGCTGAAGCTGGATCGATTGACCGTTAAGCAGGTTGGCTTCCTGGCACTGGGCGAGCACTTGATTGAGTTCTTTGCTCTGGCTCAGTAACTGATCGCCGACCGAGGAGTGGCTGGCCAACTGCGCCAGGCCATCGTGGTCTGCCGGCAAGCCAAGGCTGATCAGGATCTGGCTGCGTTTTTTGCCATGCTGTTCCAGCAGGACAATCAACGACTGCTTGCGCGCCAGAATTTCTTCCAGCAGCGGCATATCCCGGCCGTAAAGGGCCAGTGATTCTTCTTTTAGCAGCTCCAGCAATTGTTGCGTCGGCGCTAGATCATCAATGATCAGTTGCAGCAAATGTTCGTCGTGATGCATGGCTGGCCTTGGGTTTTAAGCGTCCAAAAGCCCTGCGCAGGCCTTTGCCTAGCGCTCGGCTTCGAAGTTAAGCAGCTTGCTGGCTACACGGTTGCTGTCGACTTTATAGCTGCCATCGGCGATTGCCTGTTTCAATTCGGCCACACGGGCTTTATTGACCACGGGTTGATCGCGCAGCGAGTCAGTGACCTTCTGCAACTGTTGAGCCTCATTGCTCAGGTGTACGGATTCCCCGCTCTGGCTGGCCTGTTCTGCCTTGGCGGGCAGTGGCGGGGCCTTGGCTTCTACGCTTTCCTTGGTGCCGGTGGTACGCGTAGTGCCTGTCGTTGCCGGGGTGTTATTTAAACGACTGAAATCGATGACCATGATAAAAAACCTCTGGGTATTTGGACGCTTGCCATGTTTTCGGCCATACCCGGATAAACTTTAGACGCAAATGACAATAAATCTGCGCATGGGCTACCTCGTGCACAGTGTAGGAAAACCCGGCGTCCTGTACCAGTGATCTATAAAGCGACCTCGACTTGCCCTGGGGCTGTTACCCGCGCCTTGATCACGCGGTTGGAGTTGAGGTTCTTGACGCGAATCTGTTCACTCATGCCGCCGTTGGACAGCGCTTCACCGGGCATCTTCACGTTCAGCGCGCCGCTGCTGGCGGAAATCACCACCTGGTCACCCTTGCGAATTACCTCGGCCTGCTCAAGATGCACCAGCGTGATGACCTGGTCGGTGACCACTGGTCGGGTTAATTTCTGCCCGACGGCCTGGTCCACAGACGTCAGGTAGCCCTGGCTGATCAGGCTGATGTCGCGTTCGCGCAGTACAACGTCTTCAAAACCGATGATGCCGGTGCGTTTGAGCGGTCGGGCCACCACCACTACATCGCGGAACAGCTTGACCTGGGCCGGCACAAACACCGTCCAGGGCGAGGCGCCGTCGCAGCGTACCCGCACCGTCACGCGCCCGATGGGCTGGGCGGGGCTTTCCAGGGTGGCTGTCAATTCCTTGTCGCACATGGGCATGCGCAGGCGTGGGTCCAACTGGTTAACTTGGATTTCATAACGCCCCGGTGTCTGTGTGGTCGCCAGATAATCTTCTACAGTGAACTCAAGAAAGCCTTGAGTGACGCCGATAAGTAGATCAGGCAAGGTGACGTTATCTGCGCGGGCCGTGGTGTTCAGGCTCAAAGCAAGCAGCGCCACCGAGGCGCAGAGCAATCTGCGGTACTGTGGGAATCGAAGGCGTCGGGAAACTGTCGTTTTAATATCCATAGCCAATAAATAGCAAAGCTCGTGCCGTTTAGTGTTGGGTGCGCGTCGCACCTTCAAGGTTTTAGCGTAGGAGTCTGGGCATGGCAGGAGTAATGGATTCAGTAAACCAGCGCACACAGCTGGTAGGGCAGAATCGCCTGGAGTTGTTGCTTTTCCGCCTGGATGGCAAACAGCTATATGGCATCAACGTGTTCAAGGTGCGGGAAGTGCTGCAATGTCCCAAGCTGACGATCATGCCCAAGTCCAGCCCCGTGGTGTGTGGCGTGGCCAACATCCGTGGCGCGACCATCCCGATTCTTGACCTGGCCCTGGCCACCGGTTCGGCTGGCCTGCAGGACCGCGAGAACCCGTTCGTGATCATCACCGAGTACAACACCAAGACCCAGGGTTTCCTGGTGCGCTCGGTGGAGCGCATCGTCAACATGAACTGGGAAGAGATTCATCCGCCGCCCAAGGGCACCGGCCGCGACCACTACCTCACGGCAGTGACGCGAGTCGATAACCAATTGGTGGAAATCATCGACGTGGAGAAGATCCTCGCCGAAGTGGCGCCGACCTCGGAATCGATTTCCGTGGGTGTGGTGGATGCCGAAACGGCGCACAAGGCGGTCTCGCTGCGTGTGCTGACGGTGGATGACTCCTCGGTGGCGCGCAAGCAGGTGACCCGTTGCCTGCAGACCGTCGGCGTGGAAGTGGTGGCGCTCAATGATGGCCGCCAGGCGCTGGATTACCTGCGCAAGTTGGTAGATGAGGGCAAGAAGCCGGAAGAAGAATTCCTGATGATGATTTCCGACATCGAGATGCCGGAAATGGACGGCTACACCCTCACGGCTGAGATACGCAGCGATCCACGCATGCAAAAACTGCATATCATCCTGCATACTTCGTTGTCGGGCGTATTCAATCAGGCGATGGTCAAGAAGGTCGGTGCCGATGACTTCCTGGCCAAATTCCGTCCTGATGACCTGGCATCCCGGGTAGTCGACCGGATCAAGGCAGCAGATCACAGCTAAGGGCTTTTTCCCTGGCGGTCATACGATTTTAGAGGCGGTATCAGTGTCTACGGGTAATTTGGATTTTGAACAGTTCCGGGTCTTCCTGGAAAAAGCCTGTGGCATATTGCTCGGTGAAAACAAGCAATACCTGGTATCCAGCCGTCTTAACAAACTGATGGAGCAGCAGGGCATCAAGTCCCTGGGCGAGTTGGTTCAACGGATCCAGGGGCAGCCGCGCAGTGGTCTCAAAGAGATGGTGGTCGATGCCATGACCACCAACGAAACCTTGTGGTTTCGTGATACCTATCCCTTTGAAGTGCTCAAGAGCAAAGTGCTGCCGGAAGCCATCAAGGCCAGCCCCGGCCAGCGCCTGCGCATCTGGTCGGCGGCCTGTTCTTCGGGACAGGAACCGTATTCGATCTCGATGTCCATCGATGAGTTCGAGCGGACCAACATGGGCCAGTTGAAGGCCGGGGCGCAAATTGTTGCCACTGACCTGTCCGGCACCATGCTCACCAACTGCAAGACCGGCGAGTACGACAGCCTGGCCCTGGGCCGTGGTTTGTCCCAGGAACGCCTGCAACGTTACTTCGACCCTAAAGGGGCGGGGCGGTGGGCAATCAAGGCGCCGATCAAGAGCCGCGTGGAGTTCCGTTCGTTCAACCTGCTCGACAGCTACGCCAGCCTGGGCAAGTTCGACATGGTGTTCTGCCGCAACGTGCTGATCTACTTCTCGGCCGAAGTGAAGAAAGACATCCTGTTGCGCATCCACGGCACCCTCAAGCGTGGCGGCTACTTGTTCCTCGGTGCTTCCGAGGCGCTGAACGGCCTGCCGGATCATTTCCAGATGGTGCAATGCAGCCCGGGCATCATCTACCAGGCCAAGTAATAATGTGGGAGGGGGCTTGCCCCCGATAGCGGTGTATCA
>NZ_JADDUM010000234.1 GCF_015163715.1 Pseudomonas cyclaminis | reverse complement strand
GTAGTGAGCGGGCTTGCCCCGCGCTGGGCTGCGCAGCAGCCCCAAATAGTTGGCGATGATATTTATCTGGAGGAATGCGGCGACGGTAGTGGGGCCGCTACGCAGCCAACGCGGGACAAGCCGCTCACCACAGGAAGCCCGGACACGGCAAGAAACCGTTTCAAGCCTTGATGAAGTGCTTGCGGTAATGCTGCAGCTCGGCGATCGACTCGCGAATATCGTCCAGCGCCAAATGGGTGCTGCCTTTGTGGAAGCTGTCTTTGACTTCCGGCGCCCAGCGCGCGGCCAGTTCCTTGAGCGTGGACACGTCCAGGTTGCGGTAGTGGAAGTAACTTTCCAACCCCTTCATGTGCGTATAGAGGAAGCGGCGGTCCTGGCAGATGCTGTTGCCGCAGATCGGCGACTTGCCCTTGGGCACCCACTGTTCCAGGAAGGCGATGGTTTCGGCTTCGGCCTCGGCCATGCTGATGCGGCTGTCGCGCACACGCTGGGTCAGGCCGGAGTTGCCGTGGGTGCGGGTGTTCCACTCGTCCATGGTGGCGAGCACGGCGTCGCTGTGGTGGATGGCGATCACCGGACCTTCGGCCAAGGTGTTGAGGTTGCTGTCGGTGACAATGGTCGCCATCTCGATAATGACGTCGGTGTCGGGGTTCAGACCGGTCATTTCCAGATCGATCCAAATCAGGTTCTGTGGGTTTTGCATGGCTTGATTCTCTTGGCACCTTGGCGTAGCTGCGCAGTTTAGCAGGCGGGGCCGTGCTAGACTCGCGACCGTTTTACCCAACCTTTGCATTATCGACACGGAACACCAATGGCCAAACGCCAGCTCAACCGTCGCCAAAACTGGCGCATCGAAAAGATTCAAGGCGAACGCGCCGCTCGCGCCGCCAAACGTGAATCCTCCGCCGTGGAAGCGCTTGAGGGCGGCGACCTGGGCCCCGAGCAAACGGGCCTGGTGATCGCGCACTTTGGTGTGCAGGTCGAAGTCGAGGCGCTGGAAGGCGAACTGGCAGGCTCTGTGTCCCGCTGCCATTTGCGCGCCAACCTGCCGGCGCTGGTCACCGGCGACAAGGTCGTGTGGCGTGCGGGCAACCAGGGGATCGGCGTGATCGTCGCCCAGCTGCCGCGCACCACCGAGTTGCGTCGACCTGACAGCCGCGGACAGCTCAAGCCGGTAGCGGCCAACGTCGACATGATCGTGATCGTGTTCGCGCCGTTGCCCGAGCCCCATGCCAACCTGATCGACCGCTACCTTGTAGCCGCCGAGCACGCCGGCATTCGCCCGCTGTTGCTGCTGAACAAATTCGACCTGATCGACGAGCAGAACGCTCCGGCGCTGAATGCGTTGCTGGCGGTCTACCGCACCCTGGGTTACCCGGTGCTGGAAGTCTCGGCCCATCACGGTAACGGCATGGAACAGCTGCAACAGCAGTTGGACGGGCGCATCAGTGTGTTTGTCGGCCAGTCCGGCGTGGGCAAGTCATCGCTGGTCAACAGCTTGCTGCCGGAAGTCGACACCCGTGTCGGCCCGCTGTCGGAACTCTCCGGCCAGGGCACCCACACCACCACCACAGCGCGGTTGTTTCACTTCCCTGGTGGCGGTGAGTTGATCGACTCCCCTGGGATCCGTGAATTCGGCTTGGGCCACGTCAGCCGCAGCGATGTGGAAGCGGGCTTCATCGAATTCAACGACCTGATCGGCACCTGCCGTTTTCGCGATTGCAAACATGATCGCGAGCCGGGCTGTGCGTTGCTCAAGGCCTTGGAAGACGGGCGTGTGCAGCAGCAGCGGATGAACAGCTATCGGTCGATTATTGCGAGCTTGCCTGAGAGCAGTTACTGACCCTTGTGGCGAGCAAACTTGCTTGTAGGGCACATACAAAAAGGCCGCGATCATCGCGGCTTTTTGTACGTGCTGTCTTAGGATCCCGCCTTAGGCACCGTAGGATCCTTCACTCCACCATCATCAAACAGATTCAGCTTCTGCCGCAGCTCATGGGCCGGCAACGGCTCCTGCCCCGGCGGGATGGCGTTCGGATCAGCAGGCACTTCGCCCGGCGCACCCGCGCCTGGAGTTGGTGCAACGGGCGGCTGATCACCTTCAATTGCGCGCTGGGCCTTTTTGGTCAGCACCACGATGTCGATACGCCGGTTGATCGGGTTAAACGGATCCTTGGGCTCGAATAGCTGCGAGGAGGCAAAACCCACCACACGTGCCACTTGCGGGTCGGGGTAGCTGCCTGCCACCAACGCACGACGGGCGGCGTTGGCGCGGTTGGCCGAGAGTTCCCAGTTGCCGAAATCACCCTGGCCGGCATACGGCTTGGCGTCGGTGTGGCCGCTGATGCTGATCTTGTTCGGCACCGCCTTGATGGTGTCCGCCATGGCCAGCAGGATGTCTTCGAAGTACGGCTTGAGCCGCGCACTGCCGGAATCGAACATCGGCCGGTTGGCGGCATCGGTAATCTGGATGCGCAGGCCTTCGGGCGTGATCTCGAACGAGATCTGATCCTTGAATTTGAGCAACTGCGGATTTTCATCCACCTTGGTCTGCAACTCTTGCAGCAACAGCTCCAGGCGTTCCTGCTCGACCTGCTCGGCCATGCTCTCGACGGTGTCGCGCTCGATCGGGATTTTTTCCTGCGGGGCCTCGGTCTTGACCTCTGGGTTGATGGTGCGCTCAGGCGCCAACTGCGGCGAGCCGCCCAGGTCGATCACAAACGGCGTGCCACTTTCCGAGAAGCCAATCGGGTCTTTGAAGTAACCGGCGATGGCGATCTTCTGTTCGGGCGTGGCGGTAGACATCAGCCACAGCACCAGGAAGAACGCCATCATCGCCGTCGCAAAGTCGGCAAAGGCGATCTTCCAGGCGCCACCATGGTGCCCCGCAGCGAAGCGCTTGACGCGCTTGATGATTATCGGCTGGTTGTTTTCCATGGCTTAGCGACCGCGAACCGCTTGTTCCAGCTCGGCGAAGCTTGGGCGATGCTTGGGGTACAGCACCTTGCGACCGAACTCGACCGCCAACGAAGGCGGCATGCCGGAAGCGGAGGCTACCAGGCTGGCCTTGATCGATTCGTACAGGTTGATTTCTTCCTTGGCATCGTGAGCCAGGGAGGTGGCCAGCGGGCCGAAGAAACCATAGGCCGCGAGAATACCGAAGAACGTACCCACCAGCGCCGCACCTACGTGCATGCCGATGGCCGCTTGGTCACCTTCGCCCAGGGACGCCATGGTCACCACGATACCGAGCACCGCCGCAACGATACCGAAGCCGGGCATGCCGTCGGCGATGCCGGTCACGGCGTGGGAAGGGTGTTCCAGCTCTTCTTTAAGGCTGAACAATTCCATGTCGAACAGACCTTCCAGCTCATGGGGGGCCATGTTGCCGGAGGACATGATGCGCAGGTAGTCGCAGATGTAGGCGGTCATGCGTTCGTCTTTGAGCACGGCCGGGTACTTGGCGAAAATCGGGCTGGCGGCGGCGTCCTCGATGTCGGCCTCGATGGCCATCATGCCTTCGCGGCGGCTTTTGTTGAGGATCTCGTACACCAGGCCCAGCACTTCCAGGTAGAAGGTGTGGGTAAAGCGCGAACCGAACATGGCCAGCGATTTCTTGACCACGTGCATGGTCATGTAGCCGGGGTTGGCCTGCAGGAAGGCGCCCAGTGCCGCACCGCCAATGATCATCACCTCGAAAGGCTGGATCAGTGCCGCAATTTTACCGTGGGACAGGACGTACCCGCCGAGCACGCTCGCGAAGACGACGATGATGCCGATAATTTTAGCCATAGGAGATGAGTACTTGCGCCGTCGGGTTCATGGACATATTTGGGGGAACTGGAAAACTCTTGTTCCTCTTATCGGCAAAACTGCGCCAGACTATAGCCCGTTAAGGCGAAAAGCCAGTTCGGCCCGCTCCGGGCGTGTTGACCGCAAGTGATGATCGCGCCCCAATCATGGCTAATGAAACGACAGTCCCATCTGTAAGACCTATCTCTCTCGCCGCTTGGATCAAGCGCCTGGACGACGTGCTGCTGCCCGTTCCACAGGCCAGCCATGACCGGGTGTGCAAGGCCATCCGCGACAGCCGCAGTTCGTTGCGAGATATTGCCGAACTGATGCAGAACAGCCCCGCCCTGGTGCTCAGCGTGATGCGCGAGGCCAACAGCCACACCCATGGCAGCCTCTCGGAACCGGCGGAAAACCTTGAAGTGGCGCTTAACCGCCTGGGCCTCAAGCGCGCCGAAGAACTGCTCGCCCGCCTGCCCTCGGTGCCGGCCCAAGAGATTCCCGTGGCATTGCGCCAACTGCTGCTGGTGAGCCAGCACGCGTCGCAGCAAGCCAGCGGTTTGTTCGGCAGCCGTCTGGCGCGGCTCTGGCAGGACATTCACTGGGGCAGCCTGTTGTTTCTGTCGCCGCTGTGGCCGATGGCCGTTGCCTACCCCAAACTGCTTGAAGAGTGGGAACTGCGCGTCATCCACAAAGGCGAGCCTGCACGCAAGGTCGAGCAGGAACTGTTCGGCGTGCGCCTGCTGGACCTGTGCCTGGGTCTGACCGAAGCCTGGCACCTGCCGATCTGGGTATCCCAGGGCTATACCCTGCTGCTGCGCGAACAACGCTTGCTGGTCAAGGCGCTGCATATCGCCCGCGAAGACGACCCGTTGCGCCACCAGCAATTGCTCGACGCCGAACCCAATCTGCGGCGCTGGCTGAACCAGCCAGCCAATACCGTGCTGCTGGCCAATGGCCTGGCGATGTCAGCCCAGGAGTCCTGGACCTGCCCGCACACCCAACGCTGGCAATACCTCACCGCCCTGTACCTGCAGCAGCCCCTGGCAGAGGTGCAGCAACACTCTCACCAACAAGCCGTGACCAGCGCCCGCACCGCCCTGATGCCCGACCTCTGGCACCCGGCGCTGTCGCTGATCTGGCCGTGGCACGTCCAGAAGATCCATCGCGGCCTGCTGCCGGCGGCGCCACCGACTGCCGAGGCCCTGGCCGTTTGGCGCAACCGCTGCACCGAACTGCTGGTAGAGCCGAGCCGCTTTGCCAACGCCATGCATTTGACCACTTGCGCCAAGGAAGCCCTGGTGGCCAGTGGCATGCAGCGTGTCCTGTTGTTCATGGCCGACCGCGCCCTGAGCACCTTGCGTGTACACCAGGCCGACGGCCTGCCCAAAGACGCCACCAACCTGAGCCTGGACGTGGTCAACAGCACGCTGCTGCAACGCTTGCTGGAAAAATCCGCCCAGGTGCGCCTGACACCGGACAACCACGCGCAATTCTCGGCCTTGCTGCCGCCGATCCTGCGCCGCCTGTTCACCGGTGAACACCTGCTGTTGCGCTCGATGAGCTGCAATGGCCGCGTGGTGATGGTGATGGTCGCCGACCAGGGCGGCGGGCCGTTCTCGGAAACCACCGTGCAGGCCTTCGGCAAAACCGCCCAGTGCATCGAGAAAGCCCTGCACAGCTTTACCAACCGCAGCGCCTGATGCTTGCGCTACAATCGCCGTCCTTTATCGCCAACATTTGTGCCCAGGAGACCTCACATGCCTGACTTCTCTGGCTTGCCGCTGGTGATCGAATCCAGCGACCTGCTCGGCAAACTGGATGCCGAGCACCTGATTCTGGTGGACCTCACCAGTGCCGCCCGCTACGCCGAAGGGCATATCCCCGGCGCG
>NZ_JADDUM010000233.1 GCF_015163715.1 Pseudomonas cyclaminis | reverse complement strand
GGCGCCTACAACATCTCAGTTTTAGAGGTGTTTTTTAACTCTTTAAAATCAGTAACTTATTTTATGTTTGATAAGAGGGGGCAAGCCCCTCCCACATTTGATCTGCACAGGTCTGTCAGATCGCGGCGAAGCGCTTGTCCAGGTAATCGATGATGACCTTGGAATCGTACATCCAGGTGGTCTGGCCATTCTCTTCGATACGCAGGCACGGCACCTTGATCTTGCCACCTTGCTCCAGCAGGGTCTGGCGATCCTGCTCGTTGTTCTTCGCGTCCTTCAACGCCACCGGCACATTCAGGCGGTGCAGGGTGCGGCGGGTCTTCACGCAGAACGGGCAGGCGTGGAATTGATACAAGGTCAAATCCTTGGCCGCCTCGTTCACCTTGGCCTGTTGCTCGGCAGGGCGCTGCTTTTTACGCGGGCGGGTCAGGAAGTCGCCCGCGATGATGACGTGGCCGAGGCCCACTCGAAGTGCTTTGACGAACATGGCTGAAACCTCTTGCCCATAACTGAGGGGGCGCAGCTTACCTGATTTCGGCAGGCGAAAAAAAACCGGCGATGAACGCCGGTTTGTTCCTGCTCGGCCGGTTACTTGATCAGGCTGAGGAATTCGCTGCGGGTGGCCGCGTTTTCGCGGAACTCACCCAGCATCACCGACGTGATCATCGACGAATTCTGTTTCTCGACACCGCGCATCATCATGCACATGTGCTTGGCCTCGATCACCACGGCCACGCCCAGGGCGCCGGTCACTTGCATCACGGCATCGGCGATCTGGCGGCTGAGGTTTTCCTGGATCTGCAGGCGACGCGCATACATATCGACAATCCGCGCGACCTTCGACAAGCCCAGCACTTTGCCGCTCGGGATATACGCGACGTGAGCCTTGCCGATAAACGGCAGCAGGTGGTGTTCGCACAGCGAGTACAACTCGATGTCCTTGACCAGCACCATTTCGCTGTTGTCGGAGCTGAACAAGGCACCGTTGGTGACTTCTTCCAGCGTCTGCTCATAACCGCGGCAGAGGTACTGCATCGCCTTGGCGGCACGCTTTGGCGTGTCGAGCAGGCCCTCGCGGGAGACGTCCTCGCCGAGTTGGCCTAGGATCGCGGTGTAATTCTGTTCCAGGGACATGAAACTACCTGTGGGGATTTTCGCAAAGCGCAAGGTTACGGTGGCGAACACATCGCTGCAAGCCTGACGATGGCACTTGTTACTCGTCGCGCCCTTCCATCATGGTGCGCTTGAGCATCACATACACCGCCCCTGCGCCGCCGTGGCGGGCCTGGCAGGAGGTAAAACCGAGCACCTGGGCATGCTGGCGCAGCCAGGTGTTGACGTGACTTTTGATCATCGGCCGCTTGCCGTCCAGCCGCACGGCCTTGCCGTGGGTGACGCGCACGCAGCGGATTTCGAATTTGGTGGCTTCGGCGAGAAAGGCCCACAGGGTTTCCCGGGCTTTCTCCACGGTCATGCCGTGCAGGTCGAGGCTGCCTTCGAAGGGGATCTGGCCGACCTTGAGCTTGCGCATCTGGCTTTCCTGCACGCCATCTCGGGCCCACATCAGCTCGTCTTCAGGGCCTACGTCGATGACGAACTGGTCCGACAGGCCATCCACCGTGGTGGCGTCGGTGCGCACGGTCGCGGCCTGGCGCAGCTTGGCGATCTGCGCCCGGTCAGCCTTGGGTTTGCCGGTGTCGGCACGGTCGTGCTTGATCGGCTTGACGCCGCGCAGCTCGTTTTTGAACAGGGAAAAATCGTCGTCTTGCATGTCGGCCTCCGCGAAGGGCGGGCAGTTTACCTAATTCGCGGCAGCCGGGCGCATGAAACGCTATCCAAGCGCCATCAGTCGTGTTTTTTCATCAGGTGTGCAGCGATGTTCAGTGACAACGGCTGACGCATTTTCCGACGGCTACGACGCCACAACCACACGCCCAACCACAACACCAGCAGACCAATGCCCAGCAGGAGGGCGGAGCCACCGGGGCTGGCATTCAGTTCGCCAAGGGCCGGCGAATGACCAAACAAACCGGCACCACCAGCACCGGCCAACACTAGACCAACCATCGCCAGCAGCGCGGCAATGCACGCCACCAGGCGCAGACGCCAGTTGCTCGGGCCCTTGGGGCGCAAGCGACGAGCATCAAAACCATCGGATATCTTCATTCCGACCTTTCCTCCAGGGTATCGGCCCTTCGACCGGAAGATATGCAGCTTGTTCCTGTACCCGAGGCAAATGCGCCAAATGAAAGGGCTTAGCGGATGAGCGGGGCAATAAACATGGCCGCGCCGCTCATCAGAAGGGCGATCAGATCAGATCTTTGGTCAGCGCAAGGGTGGCAAAGTTGTCGGCCATGATGGCCATTTCGGTCTGCTGTACATGGTCGGCACTCAGGATGCCGCCTTTGTAAGGCAGGTCGCGGGTGGCGCAGGCGTCTTCCACCAAGGTGCAGCGAAAGCCCAGGTTCTTGGCGGCGCGCACCGTGGTGCTGACGCTGGAATGGCTCATGAAGCCACAGACGATCAGGTCCAGGGAGCCGAGGTCTTGCAGGTGTTTTTCCAGGCCGGTGCCATGGAAGGCGCTGGGCAGCAGCTTGTCGATAATGGTTTCGTCACCGTCAGGCTCAAGGCCAGGAATGAACTCACCGCGTTCGCCCTGAGGGTCGAACAGGCCACCGACGGTACCCAAGTGGCGCACATGCACGATCGGACGGCCAGCGTTGCGGGCCGCAGCAACCAGCTGCTTGATATGGCCGACCGCCGCGTCCATGCCCGAGAGGGCGAGTGGACCGCTGAGGTATTCCTTCTGGGCATCGATGATCACGAGGGTCGCATGGGCAAGGTTGGCAGCTGCGTAACCACGACCGCTGAGTTGAAACATCGTCTTTGGAACGGACATTCTGGGGCTCCTGTGAGGGGGGCTTTTGCGACATTGTCCACTGGCTGAGCGGTTCTGTGAATCGCTACCATCGTAAGGTACGCCGTTGCTGGCGTGCAGCCCTGTCAAGAGGGCGGCGTGTTTACTCGAATGATGGCGATTTGGATGAAATCCGACGTGCGGTAGCCGGTTTTCGTACATCGTCGGTACAGGTGAAGGCTGTTAGAATCGCCAGTCGTTTTTTCCAGGAGTCTGCCCCCCGTGATCACTTCCCGCCTGCCGCACCTTGCGCGACCACATTCGTTGGGCTGTCAGCCGTTTCCATGGGGAAGACCTGTTTTTTGGCCATGGCACCGACAATGCCTGGGACGAAGCCCGGCAATTGGTGCTCGGTGCCTTGCACTTGCCGTGGGAAATTGCCGACAGTTACCTGGATTGCAATCTCGAAGAAGAGGAAGTTTCCCACGTGCAGCGCTTGCTGCATCGGCGTATTCACGAACGCGTGCCGACCGCCTACCTGTTGAAAGAGGCCTGGTTCTGCGGCATGTCGTTCATTGTCGATGAGCGTGTGCTGATCCCGCGGTCCCCCATCGGCGAGTTGATCGAAAACCGCTTCGAACCGTGGTTGGCCCAACCGCCAGCGCGCATCCTTGACCTGTGTACCGGCTCCGGTTGCATCGGCATAGCCTGTGCCTACGAGTTCCAGGACGCCGAAGTGGTGTTGGGCGATTTGTCCTTCGAAGCATTGGAAGTGGCCAATCAGAACATTGAGCGCCATGGCGTCGACGAGCGCGTGTACACCGTGCAGGGCGATGGCTTCGACGGCCTGCCGGGCCAGCGCTTTGACCTGATCGTGTCGAACCCGCCGTACGTGGACGCGGAAGACTTCGCCGACATGCCCGACGAATACCAGCACGAACCGGAACTCGGCCTGGCCTGTGGCGACGACGGCTTGAACCTGGTGCGCCGGATGCTCGCCGAAGCGGCGGACCACCTGACCGAGAAGGGATTGCTGATCGTGGAAGTGGGCAACAGCCAGGTGCACGTCGAAGCGCTGTATCCGGAAGTGGACTTTGCCTGGCTGGAGTTCCAGCGCGGTGGGCATGGGGTGTTCATGTTGACGGCCGAGCAGTGCCGGGAACATCAGGCAGTCTTCGCCGCCAGGATCTGACTGAAGAAGCACGGCGAGTGTGGGAGG
>NZ_JADDUM010000232.1 GCF_015163715.1 Pseudomonas cyclaminis | reverse complement strand
CTAACTCGGTCAAATGTGGAGGGGCAAGCCCGCTCACCACAGGTTACTTTTTACCCTTGCACTTCTTAACTGACCGGCATTCAGGCAAGCCCCTCCCACATTTGATTGCATTCCAACATTTGTCTGGTGGTGTGGCTTACACCACCAACGACAGCAACATGATGAAAATCAGTGCCACCACCGACAGAATGGTCTCCATCGCCGTCCAGGTCTTGAAGGTCTCGGCCACGGTCATGTTGAAGTACTGCTTCACCAGCCAGAACCCTGCATCGTTGACGTGCGATAGGATCAACGAACCCGCCCCCGTCGCCAATACCAGCAACTCGCGGTTGACCCCTGGGATCATCCCTACCACCGGCACCACAATGCCCGCGCCAGTAATGGTGGCTACGGTCGCCGAACCCGTGGCAACACGAATCACCGCCGCCACCAGCCACGCCAGCAGGATCGGGTTGATCTGCGCGTTCACCGCCATATGGCCGATCACGTCACCCACGCCGCTGGTCACCAGCATCTGCTTGAAGCCACCACCGGCACCGATGATCAGGATAATCGCGGCCGTCGGCGCAAGGCTGGCGTCGAGCAGTTTGAGGATTTGCTTGGAGTGGATGCCCTGGCGATGGCCAAAGGTGTACAGCGACAACAACAGCGCCAGCAGCAAGGCAGTGATCGGGTGACCGATCATGTCCATCCAGTTGCGCACCACATTGCCTTCGGCAAATGCGATGTCGGCGAAGGTTTTGAGCAGCATCAGGAACACCGGCAGCAGCACGGTGACCAGGGTAATGCCGAAGCTTGGCAGCGACTTGTTATCGGTCTCGCGGGCCAGTTGGTCCACCAGTTCCTGGGAAGGATTACCGGGGATGTACTTGGCGATGAACGTACCAAAGATCGGGCCGGCGATGATGGCGGTCGGCAGTGCGACGATCAGGCCGTAGAGGATGGTCTTGCCGATGTCCGCGCCAAACACGCCAATGGCCAGTAACGGGCCAGGGTGCGGCGGCACCAGGCCGTGCACTGCCGACAGGCCGGCGAGCAGCGGGATGCCGATCTTGATCAGCGACACGCCGGTGCGGCGCGCCACGATGAACACCAGCGGGATCAGCAGTACAAAACCGATCTCGAAGAACAGCGGGATGCCCACCAGGAACGCGGCGAACATCATGGCCCACTGGACCTTCTCTTTGCCAAAGGCGCGGATCAGGGTCTGGGCGATCTGATCGGCGCCGCCGGACTCGGCCATCATCTTGCCGAGCATGGTGCCCAGCGCGAGGATGATGCCGACAAAGCCGAGCACTCCGCCGAAACCGTCCTGGAAGGCCTTGATGATCTTGTCCACGGGCATGCCCGAGGTCAGGCCGAGGAAGCCGGCCGCGATGATCAGTGCGATGAACGGGTGAACCTTGAACTTGGTGATCAGAACGATCAACCCGATGATAGTGACGACTGCGTCTAGCAGCAGGTACGACTCGTGGGACATGCCAAACATGGGGGGCTCTCCTGTTTGTTGTTGTTATTAAAGCGGGTATTCAATTTATCGCCGGGGATAGCGCTATCTTTTCCGGCAAAAAATTATTGAGTTCGTTCAAAACCGTGTTGCAGCCACCAAGCGTTGGTCTGCTCGGCCAATGCCTCGACACTGTCTTCGCTGGCGTTGAGGGCCAGGGTCAGCGGTTCGCCCACGGGCGATTCAAGGGTGGCGAACTGGCTGTCGATCAAGCTTGCCGGCATGAAATGGCCGGGCCGATGGGACACACGGTCGGAGGCCACTTCGCGGGTCAGTTCAAGGAATACGAAACCCAGGCCCGGCGCGGCTTCACGCAGGTGGTCGCGGTATTTCTTCTTGAGGGCCGAACAGGTAAGCACCGGATGTTCACCCGCTTTAAGCGAGCGGCGCAGCTCAGCGCACAGGATGTCGAGCCAGCCGGCGCGGTCGTCGTCGTTGAGAGGGTGGCCGGCGCTCATCTTTTCGATGTTCGCGGCAGGGTGAAAGCTGTCGCCTTCAATGGCGGTGGCGCCGTTCAGCCGGCACAAGGCCTCGCTGACGCTGGTCTTGCCACAGCCGGCAACACCCATGATGACCAGGGCAGTAACAGGTTGACTCATGAAACACCTCAGGACGCAGATAGCGCTACCTTTGCACGCGGTAAAGCGGGTGCAAAAACAGGCTTTTCCCGCGCCGTCTTGTCATTTTTATGGAGTGACGCGTGCATCCGCTCCAATCATTTGAACCGGATCAGGCAACCCAAAGTTCAATAATTTGCAGCCATTTGGAGACAGCGCTACCTTAGTGCCTCGATTTTTGTTTGGCAAGCCGCCTGATGACCTCTAAGAACGATAAAAATACGCGCACTACGGGTCGCCCGACCCTCAACGAAGTCGCCCGCCTCGCTGGCGTCAGCCCGATTACCGCTTCACGCGCCCTGCGCGGCATCAGCACCGTGGCCGTTGAACTGGTGGAAAAAGTGCAGCAGGCCGCCGCCGAACTCAACTACGTAGTCAACCCCGCCGCCCGCGCCCTGGCCTCGGCCCAGAGCCATTCGGTGGTGGTATTGGTGCCGTCGTTGTCCAACCTGCTGTTTATCGAAACCCTCGAAGCCATCCACCAAGTGCTGCGGCCCAAGGGCTTCGAAGTGCTGATCGGCAACTCGCACTATTCGCGCGATGAAGAAGAAAACCTGCTGCGCAACTACATGGCCTACCAGCCAAGGGGTTTGCTGCTGACCGGTTTCGACCGCACCGAAAGCGCCCGACGAATGGTCGAGGCCAGCAATGTGCCCTGCGTTTATATGATGGACCTGGACCCGAATGCAGGCGTGAACTGCGTGGGCTTCTCGCAATTGGCCGCCGGCGAAACGGCCGCGGCGCATTTGCTGTCACGTGGCCGCAAGCGCCTGGCCTACATCGGCGCACAACTGGACCAACGCACCCTGCTGCGTGGCGAAGGCTTCCGCCGCGCCCTGCAACAGGCGGGGATGTACGACCCGGCGCTGGAGCTGCTGACGCCGCGTCCTTCCTCCGTGGGCCTGGGCGGCGAGTTGTTCCTGCAGTTACTGGCGGCCCATCCCGACGTGGATGCAATCTTCTTCGGCAACGATGACTTGGCCCAGGGCGCGCTGCTCGAAGCCATGCGCCATGGCATCAAGGTGCCAGAGCGCGTGGCGGTGCTGGGCTTCAACGACCTGCCCGCATCGTCCTTTATGGTGCCGCGCCTGAGCAGCATCAGCACGCCACGGGAAGCCATTGGTCGGCGTGCGGCCGAGCATCTGCTGACGATCATGGCGGGCAACAAGATCGCCAAGCCGGTCGTGGATATGGGGTTTGAGCTGCAGGTGCGGGAAAGCACGTAGGACGCCCGTAGGACCGGGCTGACATTGCTGTGAGCACTACGCCCGATTGCCTACACTTACGTCAGAATCAGCTGGCTTGTGCACCTGGGTGACGGTCTCTAAGGTTTACCGGTCGCTGAATGTTTCGGTGATCGGGTTTAGAAGCCCACCTTTGGACTCCCTGGACCAGGAGCACTGAAATGCTGAAAGCCGCCGAAACCCCGTCAGGCACGCTCTTCACCGTAATCCCCGATGTCTCCACCGAAACACTGTTGATCAACAGCTACGAAACCGTATGTTCGGTCAGCACCTTGTTGCTTGACCTGTCCGATGACCTCAGCGGAAAACAGCGTGATGTGGCATTGGCTATTCATCAGTTGAGCGAGCTATCGGTCCTGCTGGTGGGCAAGGCCATGGACCAGCACACACCGCGCTGTTAAGACCCGCTTTTTTTACCGCTCCCGCCTGGAAATATCGCCGTCGATTGCGGCCCCTGCTAGATTGGCTGCTCTCCAAATGCAAGGGAAGCACCATGGGACACTCACTGAAAATTTTGGGCCGTACTTCGTCGATCAATGTGCGCAAGGTCCTGTGGACCTGCCACGAACTGGGCATCGACTACGTACGTGAAGACTGGGGCATCGGCTACACCCCCACCCAATCCCCCGAATTCCTTGCCCTGAACCCCAATGCGCAAATACCGGTATTGATCGACGACCACGGCGTGTTGTGGGAGTCCAACACCATCTGCCGCTACTTGGTCAGCCTCTACCAACGCCACGACCTCTTGCCCGCCGAACCCGCGCCACGGGCCAGGGTGGAGCAATGGATGGACTGGCAGGCCACCGAGCTCAACCCTTCATGGGGCTACGCGTTCCAGGCGCTGGTGCGCAAGAGTCCTGAGCACCAGGACCCGCAACGACTGGCCGCTGGCGTACAGGCTGGAACGAAAAGATGGGCCTGCTGGAACAGCAGCTTATGCGCACAAATGCCTACGTCGCCGGCGACGAATTCACCCTCGCCGACATCCTTATCGGGCTCTCGGTGCACCGCTGGCGCATGACGCCCATGGAGCATCCGCCCTACCCTGCCATCGCGGCGTACTACGAACGCCTCAGCCAGCACCCGGGCTTCCAGGCCTTCGCCCTCGACGGTCACAACTGAGGACATGCGCGTGATGCTGTGCATGTCTTCGCCCCCCGCTTTAAGCGGCAACGGCTGGCCGTTGAGGGCCAGCCATTGCCGCTGCGGCTGGGCCAGTCCCAGTAAAACCTGGGCTTTTACGCCCGGCACGCTATTTGCTCCAGCTGTCGCACCGTACATTTTCCCAGGTGACCGATCATGCTGGTTAACAACAACACCCAAGCTATATCGACCGTCCAACAGCTCAAGCGCCCCGACATGGACCCCGCCAACGCCGCAGCCAGTGCGCTGTACAGCGGCGCCGTGCAGGCCGCACAACAAAGTGTGACCGTGCCGGTCGCGCAAAAGGAACTGGACAAGGCCACCGACCGCATCGACGAAGCCTTTGCCAAGACCCGTGTGCAGTTGCAAGCCGCCACGACGGCAACCACCTCCTCGACCGAAACGCCTGCCACCACGTCCACCACTGGCGCGCGCTCGGAATTCACTGAGTACATGAGCAAAACCCCGGCCGAGCGCATCCGTGAGCAATTGCTCAAGGAACAGGGTTTGACCGAGGCGGATGTACAGAACATGTCCCAGGAAAAACAGGACGCGATTTCCAAGCAAGTGGCCGATCGCCTGAAGCAGCAGCAAGAGCAGCAGGTAGCGGCGAAGGCGACTGATCCGGCGCAGAGCGTGAAAGCGACCCTGGCAGCGATCTAAGCCACACAGGGGTTAAAAGCCGCTGAAAATCCAGGGACTGGACGGTGATCAGTGACCGAACAGGCCGCTCTCGGATTTCTTGGTTTTCTTGTCGGCGCGTTTTTCATCGGCGGTCTTTGCCGGTTTTTTCTTCGCGGCTTTCTTTGAATCCATACCTTTGGCCATGATGCGTGCTCCACTGAAAGGGGATGTAGCACTGGGTATAACACCGATCACCCGGCAGAAGGGGTTTATAATCCCCGCCCCTTTATAACGCCTGTCTGAACACCATGACTGAGTTGTCCATCGATCTGCTGGCAGAGCCTTTGTGGCCGCTGCTGAACAAGTTTTACCGCAGCCACAACTCGTCGATGAAGGCGCTCAAAGGCGGGCGTTTATGGGTGGTACGCGACGGCGAGATTGTCGCCGGCTTGTGCCTGACGCCGGTGGTGGGCGGGCAATGGCTGACCGGGGTGTTTGTGGCGCCGTCTTACCGTGGCCAGGGCTTGGCGGCGCGCATGATTCTTCAGGCAGTGAGGGATATGGAGGGCACCGTCTGGCTGCTGTGCCATCCGGACCTGGAACAGCTGTATCAGCGCATGGGGTTCACTCAGGACACGGTCCTGCCGCAATCCCTCAGCGAACGGCTGGTGCGCTACAAGCGCAACAAGCCGATGATCGCCATGGGCTTAGAACCTTTGGTGAGGTCGACCTCGGATAATGTGTGATCGGCGGGTACGGAGCCCATGCTAGCCTCGGCTGCACAGTGGCCCTTATCAGGATGATCATGAAAACGACGCTTGCAGCCCTCTCCCTTACCGCCCTCCTCGCCCCGGCCTTGAGCCAGGCAGCCGATGCACCGATCAGTGCCCAGCAATACGCCAGCGTGCTCGCCGGCAGTTGGCGCGATCCGGCCAACAGTGCCCGCGATGGGTATCGGCATCCGCAGCAGACCTTGGAATTCTTCGGTCTGGGCGCCAAACAGCGCGTGATCGAAATCACCCCCGGCGGCGGCTGGTACAGCGAAGTGCTGGCGCCATTGCTCAAGGACCACGGGCATTACATCGCCGCCGTACAGGCCGCGAGCAGCAGCGCCTATGCACGTACGTCCGAAGAGAATCTGAAAAAGAAATTCGCCGCCGACCCGACACATTACGCCAAGGCCGAAGTGGTCGAGTTCGATCCCAAGGCGCCGGTCTTCGGCAAGCCGGCCTCGGTCGATACGGTGCTGACATTCCGCAATGTGCATAACTGGGTGCTGGCCGATACCGACGCGGCGACCTTCAAGGCGTTCTACAACGTGCTCAAACCTGGAGGTGTGCTGGGCGTCGTGGATCACCGCGCCAAGGATGGGGCCTCGCTGGACGACATCAAGCACAGCGGCTACCTGACCACGGCGTATGTGGTGAAACTGGCCACCGACGCGGGCTTCAGGCTGGAGGGGCAAAGCGAGGTGAATGCCAACCCGAAAGACACCAAGGACTACCCGGATGGCGTCTGGACATTGCCCCCAGCGTTGAAGCTGGGGGAACAGGATAAGGCCAGGTATGTGGCAATCGGCGAGTCGGATCGGATGACGTTGCGATTCGTCAAACCGACCCAATAACCTGGTTTGAAAGGCCCCCTCCCACATTTTGATCTCTGTGTGTCTGGGGGTTATTCGTCGGCTGTGGGGTCCATGTCGGGGAACATCACTTCGATAAACCCGAACTTGCTGAAGTCGGTAATCCGCGACGGATACAACCGGCCAATCAGGTGATCGCACTCGTGCTGCACCACCCGCGCATGAAAACCCTCCGCAATGCGCACGATCGGCTCACCCTTGGGGTCGAAACCCTCGTAGCGGATCTGCTGGTAACGATCCACCGCACCGCGCAGGCCGGGCACCGACAGGCACCCTTCGTAACCCTCTTCCAGCACGGGGCTGAGGGGCGTAATCAATGGGTTGATCAGGATCGTCTGCGGCACCGGCGGCGCGTCCGGGTAGCGTTCGCTGGCTTCGAAACCGAAGATCACCAATTGCAGGTCGACGCCAATCTGCGGCGCTGCCAGGCCTACGCCGCCGACGTGTTCCATGGTCTGGAACATGTCATCGATCAATTGCCACAGCTCGGGGCTGTCGAACATCTCCGGCGGGACCGGTGGCGCGATACGCAGCAGGCGCTCGTCGCCCATTTTCAGGATTTCACGGATCATTGATCAGGCTCAACGGGAGTGGGCTTGGAGTGGTCACGGCCGAGGCCGGAGACGTGCTGTTTTTCATCGGTGTGGCCGGGTTCGTCGAACTCTTTTGCACCAGGGTCCTTGCCCTCGGCCGACATGTGTTCGATCACCGCGTTCATCTCCGCACCGAGCAGCAGCACGGCGGCGGAAATGTAGAAATAGAGCAGCAACACGATGATCGCACCGATACTGCCATACATGGCGTTGTAGTCGGCGAAGGTTTTGACGTAATAACCAAAGCCCAGTGAAGCCACGATCCAGACCACCACCGCGAGTACCGAACCCGGGGTGATAAAGCGGAATTTCTGTTCGACGTCGGGCATTACGTAATACATCAGGGCCACGGCGAACATCAGCAAAATCACAATCAGCGGCCAGCGCAGAATGGTCCACAAGGTGACCACAAACTCCTGCATGCCGATCTGCCCCGCCACCCATTCCATCACTTGTGGGCCGAGCACCATCAAGGCAGCAGCGGCCAGCAGCATGCCGGCGATGCCGACGGTGTAGAAAATCGACAGCGGAAAACGCTTCCAGATCGGCCGGCCTTCCACCACGTCGTAGGCCGCGTTCATCGCGCTCATCATCAGCCGTACGCCCGCCGAAGCGGTCCACAGCGCAATCACGATACCCACCGACAGCAGGCCGCCCTTGGATTGCTGCAACTGGTCAATCACCGGGTTGACCTGCTCCAGGGCCTGGGGCGGCAACACCAGTTCCGACTGAAGGCGCAGCCAGGTGAAAAAATCGGGCAAGTGCAGGAAACCGATCAGGGCGATCAGGAACAGCAGGAAGGGAAACAGCGAGAACAGCATCTGGTAGGCCAGTGCCGAGGCGTAGGTGGGCATTTCGTCGTCGACGAATTCCTTGACGGTGCGTATCAGCACTTTGTGCAGCTTGAGACCATCGAGAACCGGAAAGATCATAGCGTCTCCTTTCGCCGCAAAAAGGTTAAGTTCGTGGGCGACTCAGGGGCCGTTTTCTACATCAAAGTAGCCCATTTGGCGACTTTGAAACAATTACGAAACTTTAGTTGCATCGGCAGATACAAAAACGCCATCCGTGGATGGCCGCCGGGCTGTCTGAACACAGCCAGTGACGCAGGCTTACTTGGTGGCTTTTTTTACCGCATCTTTGGTATCGCCGACCGCTTTCTGCACTTCGCCTTTCTTTTCCTGGATCACACCTTCCGCTTGCAGCTTGTCGTTGCCGGTGACTTTACCGACGCCTTGCTTGATATTGCCGACCGCTTCGTTCGCCAAGCCTTTTGCCTTATCCGATGTGCTGCTCATGGTATTTCTCCGAAAGAACAATCAAGGGTTTTGGTGATTACCTAGAGATTGACCCGGGGCCGTTCGGCAGAGTTTCAATTATTTTCGGCGGGCATTTCGTCGAAAGCGGCAGGTTTGGCTTTATGTTTGGCGGCCAACCCACGAGAATGCCCGGCACATTCAGGCTATAACGCTGAATAACAGATCCCGTAGGAAGGTTATGAAACTCAATAAAGCACAGGCCATCGCCCGCAGAAATACCGAACTGGGCGGTGCCGTACTCGGCGTCAACAACTGCCACTTCACCGACCTGGACCGCAAACGCAATATCTGGTGGTTCGACCTGCCGCTGGGCCGCATTGCCGTCGGCCAGTACGAGTGGATCCACCTGTTGATGCATAACGCCGAGACCGACCAGTTGCTGCACCTGAAGGTGCCGACGGCGTTCCTGCGCGAGCACATCGAAGGGTTGGTGGTGCGCAATGCGGGCAAGCGCAAGCCGGAGATTACGTTGGAGCTGAGCGCAGACAAGGATTCGTTCTTGAAAGACGTGCGTCCGTCAGGCGCTAACGTGAGCTTCGCGCATTTCGCCCTATAAAAACACGGTTAAACATGTGGAGGGG
>NZ_JADDUM010000231.1 GCF_015163715.1 Pseudomonas cyclaminis | reverse complement strand
TGGGTCAGCTACAAATAAGCTGACTGATCCACCGCTATCGGGGGCAAGCCCCCTCCCACATTTGTTTCTGTGTTGGGTCAGTCGGACCAGGGCGCTTTGCGGGAGTTGTTCAACTCAAGCAGGTAGCCATCGCCACCGAGTTGACTCATCTGCTGCCGAATCCACGCCGCCCGCCGCGCCACATACGCGGTCGGGTGGCTGGCACTCCACACCCGTGGGTTGGGCAGCACAGCCGCCAGATAGCTGGCCTGCTGCCGTGAAAGCCCCTTGGCACTCACGCCAAAGTGATGCCGCGCCGCCGCTTCTGCGCCGAACACCCCTTCATCCCATTCCACGCTGTTGAGGTACACCTCAAGGATCCGCTCCTTGGGCCACAGCACCTCGATCAACCCGGTAAACCAAGCCTCCAGGCCTTTGCGCAAATAACTGCGGCCAGCCCACAGGAACAGATTTTTCGACACCTGCTGGCTCAACGTACTGGCGCCGCGAATCGAGCCGCCGCGCTCGTTGTGCAGGATCGCCGCCTGGATCGCGCCGAAATCAAAGCCCCAATGCTGTGGGAAGCGCTGGTCTTCACCGGCCATCACCGCCACTTTGAGGTCATTGGAGATCTCGTCCCACGGCACCCAGGTGCGCTGCAGGTCAATGGGTTCGCCGTCGAACCAGGATTCGACCTTGCGCTCCACCATCAACGCAGTGAACGGCGGCGGGACGACACGAAACAGCAGCACCAGCAATACACTGCCGATGGCAAACCATTTCACGACGTTGAGAAAGCGTTTGAAGAGGAGACGCAGCATAGAGATGGCTTGGCCGAACCCGTTGAGCGGGCCATTATACAGACCCTGCCCGATGAGTCTGACTGGAGTTCCCCATGCTGCGAAGCTTTCTGATGCTGGCCGCGTTTTTCGGCTTCACCGGTGTCGCCCTCGGCGCCTTCGCCGCCCATGGCCTGAAAAACCGTCTGAGCGCCGAGTACCTGGCGATCTTCCATACCGGCGTGACCTACCAACTGGTGCACGCCCTCGCGCTGTTCGGCGTGGCATTGCTGGCGGCCCACCTTCCCGGCCGCCTGGTGACCTGGGCCGGTATCTCGTTTGTCGTCGGTATCCTGCTGTTCTCCGGCAGCCTGTATGTGTTGACTACCACGGGCATCAGCAAGCTCGGCATCATCACGCCGTTCGGTGGCCTGGCGTTCCTGCTCGGCTGGTTCTTCCTTGGCCTGTTTGCCTGGCGCTTGCAGGTCGTCTGACCAAGGGACTTGGGCCGGCAACACCAATCAAGCTAGAATGCTGGCCCCTAAAAACGATGGCGGCCCGCGGCATGCGCATTCTGTTGAACGGCGAATCCTTTGAACTGCCCGACGGTGCAACCGTTGCGGCCCTGCTGACCTGCCTGGACCTGACCGGGCGTCGTGTCGCAGTGGAGCTCAACCTGGATATCGTCCCGCGTAGCCTGCACGCCGAGACTGCGCTCACCGAAGGTGATCAGGTCGAAGTGGTCCACGCCATCGGTGGCGGCTAGGCGCCTGCCCGAATTCTGCAGAACCTCACCCCATTACGAGGATTTCCCATGAGCATCGTTCGTAGCGACAAGCCCTTCGTCCTGGCCGGTCGTACCTACCAGTCCCGCCTGCTGGTCGGCACCGGCAAGTACCGCGACATGGAAGAAACCCGCCTGGCCATCGAAGCCTCGGGTGCCGAGATCGTGACCTTCGCCGTGCGCCGCACCAACCTCGGCCAGATCGAGGGCGAGCCGAACCTGCTCGAAGTGCTGTCGCCGGACCGCTACACCTTCCTGCCGAACACCGCCGGTTGCTATGACGCCATCGAAGCCGTGCGCACCTGCCGCCTGGCCCGTGAGCTGCTCGACGGCCACAACCTGGTGAAGCTGGAAGTGCTGGCCGACCAGAAAACCCTGTTCCCCAACGTGATCGAAACCCTCAAGGCCGCTGAAACCCTGGTCAAGGAAGGCTTCGACGTGATGGTCTACACCAGTGATGACCCGATCATCGCCCGTCAATTGGCGGAAATCGGCTGCATCGCAGTGATGCCGCTGGCCGGTCTGATCGGCTCCGGCCTGGGTATCTGCAATCCGTACAACCTGCAGATCATCCTTGAAGAAGCCAAGATCCCGGTGCTGGTGGATGCCGGCGTAGGCACCGCCTCCGACGCGACCATCGCCATGGAGCTGGGTTGCGACGCGGTGCTGATGAACTCGGCCATCGCCCATGCCCAACAACCGATCATGATGGCCGAAGCCATGCAACACGCCATCGTCGCAGGCCGCCTGGCTTACCTCGCCGGGCGCATGCCGAAAAAACTCTACGCCAGCGCCTCTTCGCCGCTGGATGGTCTGATCAAGTAAGAGCCATTGATGACTGAATCAAACGAAACGCCGAACACCGTGGAAGAAGCTGGCGACGAGTCCAAGCACCGCCGCATCAAGAGTTTTGTGATGCGCGCCGGCCGCATGACCGAAGGCCAGCAAAAGGGCCTGGAGCAGGGCACGCCGCTGTTCGTGTTGCCCCTGGCCGACGCGCCGGTGGACTACGACCAAGTGTTCGGCCGCTCGGCCCCGCGTTCCCTGGAGATCGGTTTCGGCATGGGCCACTCCCTGCTGGAAATGGCCGCCGCCGCGCCGGACCAGGACTTCATCGGCGTGGAAGTGCACCGCCCGGGTGTCGGCGCACTGCTTAACGGCGTGCTGACCCAAGGCCTGACCAATCTGCGCGTCTACGACTGCGACGCGATTGAAGTGCTCAACCGCTGCATTGCCGACAACAGCCTCGACCGCCTGATGCTGTTCTTTCCGGACCCATGGCACAAATCCCGTCACCACAAGCGCCGCATCGTCCAGGCGTCCTTCGCGGAACTGGTACGGAGCAAGCTGAAAGTCGGCGGTATTTTGCACATGGCCACCGACTGGGAACCCTATGCCGAATACATGCTGGAAGTGATGGACGTTGCCCCTGGCTACCGCAACCTGGCGGAAGACGGCAAATGCGTGCCACGCCCGGCTGAGCGTCCGATCACCAAGTTCGAACGTCGCGGTGAGCGGTTGGGGCATGGGGTTTGGGATTTGAAGTTCGAGAAGCTGGCTTAACTCGCTGCTAACTTGTAATGCAAAAAATGTGGGAGGGGCAAGCCCCCTCCCACATTTGTATTTGTGTTGTGTTTGAGGTCAGCGGCGGTCTGCGACTACACCAATCAACACCAGGACCACCACCAACACCGGCGCCAGGCTGTAGTTATTGAACTGGCTCAACCCTCGCACAATCCACGGCGTGGCATAGATCAACGCCGCACCGCTGCCGATCATGCACACCAGTGCCATCAGCGGTACGCGCAAGGCGCCGGCGATGCTGCCCAGGCGTGCTTCGACCCAGCCCTTGATGTCGGCGCCGAACAGCACCAGCAAACAGCCCACAAGGGCCAGAGAGATTTCCGACAGGTTGCTGCGGCTCCAGCGGGATACGGTGGCGAGCAGGTCGAGTACCAAATCCATGTGACTTCCTTAGAGCGTCAGCTCAAAAACTTCTGCAACAGGTCATTGAGAAAGAGTTGCCCACGGTCGGTGGCCGCCAGGCGTGACGGTTCGACCTGCATTAAGCCACTTTGTTCTGCCTCGCGCCGTGCCTCGTCGAGGCTTGTCAGGTCGAGGCCGGTGCGCTCGGCGTAAAGCTTGGCGTCGACGCCTTCGGTGAGGCGCAGGGCGTTCATCAGGAACTCGAACGGCAGCTCGTCGTTGGTCAGTTCCTTCGCGCCGGCCTGGAAGCTTTTGGCCGGGTTGAGGTAGTCCTTCGGCGCACGGGTTTTCCAGGTGCGCACGATGCGCCCGTCCGGATGGCTGAGCTTGCCGTGGGCACCGGCGCCGATGCCGATAAAGTCGCCGAAGCTCCAGTAATTGAGGTTATGCCGCGCCGGGCGGCCCGGTTGGGCATAGGCCGACACTTCATATTGCGCGTAACCGTGTTCGGCCAGCAGTGCCTGGCCAGCTTCCTGGATGTCCCACAGGGTGTCGTCTTCCGGCAGCGCTGGCGGCTGGTTCCAGAACACGGTGTTGGGTTCCAGGGTCAGTTGGTACCAGGACAAATGCGTGGGCTTGAGCGCGATGGCCTGGCGCAGGTCGCCGAGGGCGTCGTCCAGGGACTGGTCGGGCAAGCCGTGCATCAAGTCCAGGTTGAAGTTATCGAACCCGGCCTGGCGCGCCATACCGGCAGCGCGTACGGCTTCATCGCCATTGTGGATACGGCCCAGGGCCTGGAGTTTTTCCTGCTGGAAGCTCTGGATGCCGATGGACAGGCGGTTGATCCCCAGCTTGCGGTACGCCACGAACTTCTCTTGCTCGAACGTCCCTGGGTTGGCTTCCAGGGTGATCTCTATATCGCTGGCAAACGGGATGCGCGCTTTCACGCCCTCAAGCAAGCGGCCCAGTGCTGCGGCGCTGAACAGGCTGGGCGTGCCGCCACCAAAGAAAATCGAGCTCAATTCCCGGCCATACACGGCGTGCAGGTCCTGGTCCAGGTCGGCCAGCAAGGCGTCCACGTACTCTTCTTCCGGCAGCACTTTGCTCGCGGTGTGGGAGTTGAAGTCGCAATACGGGCATTTGCGCACGCACCACGGGATGTGGATATACAGCGCCAGGGGCGGCAGCACCGGCAGGGCCGCCCGAGGTGTTTGCGCGCCGCCGTGGATCAGCGGCAGCGCCGGGGTGTCGTGGGTCATTTCAGGCTCAGGCGTTGGCGCAGCAAATCCATTGCGCGGGCGCGGTGGCTGATCTGGTTCTTGTCGGCCGGGCTCAGTTCGGCGCTGGAGACGTTGCGCTCCGGCACCCAGAACAGCGGGTCATAGCCAAAACCATGCTCACCGCTGGCCGCATGCAGGATGCGCCCGTGCCACAGGCCTTCGCACAGGATGGGCAACGGGTCGTCCGCGTGGCGTACCAGGGCCAGCACGCAGACGAACTGCGCGCCGCGCATCGCGTCCGGCACGTCCTTGAGGGCGTCCAGCAGTTTGGCATTGTTGGCTGCGTCACCTTTGCCATCGGCGTAGCGCGCCGAATAAATGCCGGGTGCGCCGCCGAGGAAATCCACCGCCAGCCCCGAGTCATCCGCCAACGCCGGCAGGCCGGAAATGCGTGCGGCATTACGCGCCTTGAGGATGGCATTCTCGACGAACGACAAACCGGTCTCTTCCGGCTCGACCTGGCTGAACTCGCCAATCGAGCGCAGTTGCACCGACTCGCCGAGCATGGCCTGGAGTTCTTTGAGTTTGCCGGCGTTATGGCTGGCCAGTACCAGTTGAGTAAGGTTCATCATTCCGCCGGAAACAGTTCCTGGTTGAACTGGAAGCTATGGGCTTTGCCGCCAGTTTCAACGTTGATGGTAAAGGTCTTGTATTCGCGCTGGGTCACGGAATAGGGCGCGAGGTAGCTGGTCCCGCCTTTCTCTTCGATCTGCTTGAACGTCAGCATCTCGCTCTTGCCGCCCAGGTCCTTGATGGTACCGGTCACCTGGGCCGCGACTGGGGCTACGCCCTTGATCACGGTCACATTGATCAAGCCCTTCTCCTTGCTGCGCACCACGCCGGCTTTTTGGGCGGTTTCGGGGGGCAGGAAGCTTGAGGTGAAGGTGTTGTAGTGAACGGTGATATCACCGAAGTCTTTCTTGCGATTAGCGTCAATAGTGTCCGCAGCCATGGCGCTGGCGCCCAGGCATGCGGTCAGTAGAAAAATAGCCAAGCGACTCATAAACGTCCCTCTTGAAAATGATTAGACGGCAATTTTGTGGTCGGTCAGGCCAGGGCTGCTGACCCGGTAGATACCGATTTCGCCCAACAGGTTGGGCCATAGTTTACTCGTCCAGCCGTGGCGGTGCTGTTGATCGACGGCAAGGCGGTTGATTACCTTGGCTTCACGCTCGCCACACAGTGCTTCGAAGTCTTCGAAGGTGCAAAAGTGGATGTTCGGCGTGTTGTACCAGGTGTACGGCAGGAAGTCCGACACCGGCATCCGGCCTTTGGTGGCCAGGTACCAGCGGCAGCGCCAGTGGCCGAAGTTGGGGAAGGTGATGATGCACTGGCGACCCACACGCAGCATTTCGTCGAGGATGCGGTCCGGGTAGTGCACGGCTTGCAGGGCCTGGGTCATCACCACGATGTCGAAACTGTTGCTGGCAAAGTTGCCCAGGCCCTTGTCCAGGTCCTGCTCGATCACGTTGATGCCCTTGGCCACGCACTGGGCAATGTTGTCCGGGTCGTTTTCCAGGCCGTAGCCGGTGACTTGCTTGTTGTCGCGCAACCAGCTCAGCAGTTCGCCATCGCCGCAGCCCAGGTCGAGCACGCGGCTGCCGGCGGGGATCCAGTCTTGGATGATGTCCAGGTCGGCTCTCATGGCGTTCTCACAAAATGATGCGGTTCATGTAATTGCTGAAAGCCTGCAAGTAGCGCGGGATCGGGATCAGGAAGGCGTCGTGGCCTTGCGGAGCATCGATCTCCAGGTAGCAGACGTCTTTACGTGCGGCCATCAGTGCGTCCACCAGCTCACGGGAGCGCGCCGGCGAGAAGCGCCAGTCGGTGGTGAACGACATCACGCAGAACTTGGCCGTGGCGCCTTCGAAGGTTTTCGCCAGGTCGTCATCAAAGTTGGCCGCTGGGTCGAAGTAGTCCAAAGCCTTGGTCATCAGCAGGTAGGTGTTGGCGTCGAAACGCCCGGAGAACTCCTCGCCTTGATAACGCAGGTAGCTTTCCACCTGGAATTCGACGCTGTGGAAGTCGTAGTTGAGCTTTTCGCTCTTGAGGCCACGGCCGAATTTCTCGCCCATGGAGTCGTCGGACAGGTAGGTGATATGCCCGACCATCCGCGCCAGCATCAAGCCGCGCTTGGGAATCACACCCGCTTCCTGGAACGAACCACCGTGGAACTCGGGGTCGGTGAGGATTGCCTGGCGCGCCACTTCGTTGAAGGCGATGTTCTGCGCCGACAACTTGGGGGCCGAGGCAATCGCCAGGCAATGGCGCACGCGGTCCGGGTAAGTGATGGTCCATTGCAGCGCCTGCATGCCACCCAGGCTGCCGCCGATCACGGCCGCCCATTGGTCGATGCCCAGCAAGTTGGCAAGGCGCGCCTGGCTGTGCACCCAGTCTTCCACGGTGAGCACCGGGAAGTCGGCGCCGAACGGCTTGCCGGTTTCCGGGTTGAGGCTGCTGGGGCCGGTGGAGCCGTTGCAGCCACCGAGGTTGTTCAGGCTGACCACAAAGAACTTGTTGGTGTCGATGGGCTTGCCGGGACCGATGCAGCTATCCCACCAGCCGGGCTTGCGCTCGTCGGCACTGTGGAATCCCGCAGCATGGTGATGGCCGGACAAGGCGTGGCAGATCAGCACTGCGTTGCTCGCCGTGGCGTTCAGTTGGCCATAGGTTTCGTAGATCAGGTCGTAGGCGGGTAGCGAACGGCCGCAGGCCAAGGCCAGGGGTTCGCTGAAGTGCGCCACTTGGGGCACGACCAGTCCAACAGAATCGGGGGGGAAGGCAGCTGGCATCGACCCTGCTCTCGTTTAAATGAGGCGTAAGTCTAAAGACCGCTGCACCCAGCGGCAAGCAAAGGCCTGCGCGGTGCGAAATGAGGGAGGGAGCAAGTCCCTCCGCCTTTGTTCGCATCAGATCAGCAAGCGCAGAATCTCTGGCATCCCGGTCATGGCCGCCAGGTTGTTGATCACCAGCATGTCCAGCAACTTGAGCACCATGAACGCCAGGATCGGCGAGATATCCAGGCCGCCCAGGTTCGGCAGCAGACGGCGGAACGGCGCCAGGGCCGGCTCGCAGATCTGGTTGACCAGCTCGGCGCCAGGGTCGTGGCTGCCCGGCGCGACCCAGGACAGGATCACGCTGATGATCATGGCGAAGAAGAAAATCTTCAGGAACAGCGCGGTCACGCCGATGATCGCCCAGATCAGCAGCTGTACGAAATTGCCGGTGGTGCCGTAGGTCAGCAACAGGGTCAGCGCCATCAAGGCCAACTGCACCAGGATCGCCAGCACCAGCGAGGACATGTCCAGGCCGAACAGGCTCGGGATCACTCGGCGCAGCGGCTTGAGCAACGGCTGGGTGGCCTTGACGATGAACTGGCAGAGCGGGTTGTAGAAGTTGGCGCGTACCAGTTGCAGCACGAAACGCAACAGCACGATCAGCAGGTAAAGGCTGCCGAGGGTTTGCAGCACGTAGACGGCTGCGGTGTTCAAACCAATCATGTTGGCTCCTTAGTTGCCCAGTTGTTCGGCCATTTCGGCCGATCGGTGCGCAGCGGCACCCAGTGCTTTTTCCACCAGGGCTTCAAAGCCCCCGGCCTGGAACGATTCAATGGCGGCCTGCGTGGTGCCGCCTGGGGAGGTCACGCGGCGGCGCAGTTCGGCGGCATCCACATCGCTGGAGACGGCCATCTTCGCGGCACCCAGGGCGGTTTGCTCGGACAATTGCTCAGCGACGTCCCGTGGCAGGCCCAGTTTCACGCCCGCGGCGGTCATGGCTTCGATCAGCAGGAAGAAGTACGCCGGGCCGCTGCCGGAGACGGCGGTGACCGCGTCCAGTTGTTGTTCCTGTTCCAGCCACAGGGCAATGCCCACGGCGGACAGCAGCTCCTGGGCCTGGTCACGTTGCTCGGCGCTGACCTCGGCAGTGGCGTACAAACCGCTCACGCCTTGGCGCAACAGGGCCGGCGTGTTGGGCATGCAGCGCACGATAGGCTGGGCACCGAGCCAATTGTTCATGCTGGCGCAGGTAATGCCGGCGGCGATGGACACCACCAACTGATGCGGTTGCAGGCTGGGGCGCAGGCTTTCGCACACGGCCTTCATGGCCTGTGGCTTGACCGCCAGCACGATCACGTCGACGCCCTGGATGGCCTCGGCGTTGTCGGCGAAGGTGTCGATACCGTGCTCGGCGCTGATGCGCGCACGGGTGTCTGCGCCCGGATCGCTGGCGCGGATCTGCGCGGCGTCCAGGCCCTTGGCCCGCAGGCCGCCGATCAGGCTGGCCGCCATGTTGCCGGCGCCGATAAAGGCAATACGCGTGTTGCTCATGACAGGTCCTTATTCAGAGGGAGGTCAGCCATTTCACGGCTGGCCGTAATCACGGGCGCCAAACAGTGCGGTACCGATCCGCACCCAGGTGGCGCCTTGGGCAATGGCCGACTCAAGGTCATGGCTCATGCCCATGGAAAGTGTGTCCAGCGGCAGGTTCAAACGGGCTTGCAGGTCGCGAACGGTGGCGAATGCTGCATCTTGCTCGGCGCGATCTTCGGTCGGCTCGGGGATTGCCATCAGGCCACGCAGCGTCAAGCGCGGCAGGGCGCTGATCGCATTGGCCAGGGCCGGCAGGTCGGCGGGGGTACAGCCGGACTTGCTGGCTTCGCCACTGACATTGACCTGGATGCAGATATTCAGCGGTGGCAGGTCGGCCGGGCGTTGTTCGGACAGGCGTTGTGCAATTTTGAGGCGGTCCACGGAATGCACCCAAGCGAAGTTCTCGGCGATAGCGCGCGTCTTGTTCGATTGAATGGGGCCGATGAAGTGCCAACTCAAGGGCAGGTCGGTTAATTCGGCCTGTTTGCCCAAGGCTTCCTGCAAGTAGTTCTCGCCAAAATCGCACATGCCGGCGGCGTAGGCTTCACGCACGGCTTGGGCGGGTTTGGTCTTGCTCACGGCCAGCAGGTGGATGCTGCTTGCGTCACGTTGCACGGCGTCGGCTGCGGCGCGGATGCGCTGGCTAACCAGGCCGATGTTGTCTGCTATCGTCGACATTCAAGATGCGCCCGTGGATATGGAGTCCGCGGCATTCTACTGGAAATGGAAAGCCCTATGGATATCACTGAATTACTGGTGGCCGGCGTGCGCCGTGGCGCCTGCGACCTGCACCTGTCGGCTGGGCTGGCGCCCATGTTGCGAATCGATGGCGAAGTCTGGCCGATGGATTGCCCCGTGCTTTCAGCTGTGCAAGTGGCGGATTTATTGAGCCCTTTGCTCAACCAATACCAACAAAAGGATTTCGAAACATCTCTTGAAACGGATTTTGCCTTCGAGCTGCCCGGGGTCGCTCGATTCCGGGCGAACGTGTTCCAGCAGGATCGCGGCGTAGGGGCAGTGTTTCGCGTCATTCCCACCGAAATCCAAAGTTTGGAAGCGCTTGGCTTGGGGGAGGTGTTCCAGCGTATTGCGCAATTATCGCGTGGCCTGGTGCTGGTGACGGGGCCCACCGGCTCAGGAAAATCCACCACGTTGGCGGCCATGATCGACTATCTCAATCAGCATCGACGCCAGCACATCCTGACGCTGGAAGACCCCATCGAATTTATCCACAGACCGAAAATGGCGTTGATCAATCAGCGCCAGGTGCACCGCGACACCCACAGTTTCTCGGTGGCCCTGCGTTCGGCGCTGCGTGAAGACCCCGATGTGATCCTGGTGGGCGAATTGCGTGACCTGGAAACCATCCGCCTGGCGCTGACGGCGGCTGAGACCGGGCATCTGGTGTTTGGCACCCTGCACACCACCTCGGCGGCAAAGACCGTGGACAGGCTGGTGGACGTGTTCCCGGCCGGCGAAAAAGCCATGGTCCGCTCGATGCTCTCCGAATCGTTGCAGGCGGTGGTATCCCAGGTACTGGTGAAAAAACGTGGCGGCGGGCGCGTAGCGGCCCATGAAATCATGTTGGGTACGCCGGCCATTCGTAATTTGATTCGTGAGGACAAGGTGGCGCAGATGGTCTCCGCGATCCAGACCGGAGGCGCGTTGGGGATGAAAACGTTGGATATGAGCTTGAAGGCGTTGGTGAGCGAGGGGCTGGTCAGTCGGGAAGAGGCGCGGGGGAAGGCTAGGGTGCCTGGGGATATATAAGATCGGGAGATATAAGGAGGTCCAAATGTGGAGGCTGCCGATTGCAGTGGGTCAGCTACAAATAAGCCGATTGATCCACCGCTATCGGGGCAAGCCCCCTCCCACATTAGTACTGCGTTCCAGCTT
>NZ_JADDUM010000230.1 GCF_015163715.1 Pseudomonas cyclaminis | reverse complement strand
CCCCTCCCACATTGGTATTGCAGTTTTCTCTGGAACTCAGTTCTTCACCACTTCTTCAAGCGTGAAACGCCCCAGCGGGTTCTGCAGGAAGTTGCTCACATTCTTGCGTGAGATGTTGATGTACGGGCTGTAGTACAGGTCGATCCAGTTGACATCCTGTTTCGCCAGTTTCTGCAGTTCGACATACATCTGCTCACGCTTGGCCGGGTCCGCCTCGATGCGCGCCGCGGCCACCAGGTCCTTGACCTTGTCGTTCTTGTAGCGGGTCATGTAGTTCTGGTTGGTGTCATGGCCCAGAACGAAGGTGGTTTTCTGGTCCGGGTCGAGGATGTCGTTGGTCCAGTACATCACCGAAATATCGTACTCACCGTCCACCAGCATCTGCCAGCTTTGGGTCGGGTCGACCTTCTGCAGGTTGGCCGTCACACCGACCTTGGCCAGTTGGTCCTTGATGATCACCGCAATCTGCTCGTCGGCCTCGTTGCCGGCGTTGACCACGTAGTTCAGCTTCAAATCCTTGGCACCGACAGCGGCCAGCAATTTTTTGGCTTCGGTCGGGTCGTACGGGCGTTGCAGGTTGTTGGCGTAGTGGTACAGCGAACCTTTTGGAATGTAAGAATAAGCCACGGTGCCCTGACCGTAAGTGGCGGTCTTGACCAGCGATTGTTTGTCGATGGCCATGTCAAGCGCCTGACGCACTTCGGGCTTGGCCAGCAGGCCGTGGGCGTGGTTGATCAACAGGTGATCTTCACGGGTGGACGGGTCGGCGTGGATCACCACGTTCTTGTCTTTCTTCAACTCTTCAACACGGGAGAACGGCACGAAGATCGCCGTGTCCAGTTCGTTGTTCTGCACCATGCGCATGCGCGTGTTGTCGTCGGTCACCGAGACCCATTCCACGCCATCCAGGCTGACGTTCTTGGCCTGCCAGAAGTTCGGGTTTTTCTTC
Source organism: Pseudomonas cyclaminis (assembly GCF_015163715.1). Lineage (GTDB taxonomy): Bacteria > Pseudomonadota > Gammaproteobacteria > Pseudomonadales > Pseudomonadaceae > Aquipseudomonas > Aquipseudomonas cyclaminis. Next base: position 8,705 of record NZ_JADDUM010000230.1, on the reverse strand, counting down.
AGGATCACCCGATCCCCCTTGCGCCACTCGTCCACGGTAAACGCGCCGGACGTCACCGGGTTTTCCGAGTAGGCGTCTTCGCCCATTTTGGTCATGGCTTTTTCCGACAGGATCGAGACCGTCGGCGAGGCCAGTTGCGAGAGGAAAGCCACGGCCGGCGTCTTCAGGGTGACGACCAGGGTTTTCGCGTCGGCGGCCTTGGCCGTGTTGATCAGGTTGAACGGATCGGCCCACAGCGAGGCTTTGTTATCGCGGATGCGCAGCAGGCTGAACGCCGCGTCTTCAGCGGTGATCGCCGAGCCATCGGAGAATTTCGCATCGCGCAGTTTGAAGGTGTAAGTCAGGCCATCCTTGGAGATGTCCCAGCTTTCGGCGAGACCCGGCTCCATCTTGGTGCCCAGGTTATCCACGCGCACCAGGGTGTCGTAGACGTTGGCGAACACCCAGGTGTCGCGGTTTTGTGCACTTTTGATCGGGTCGAAGGTGGTGCTGTCTTCACGGCAGCCGATGGTCAGCACGCCAGCGGCCTGGGCCAAACCAGCGGTCAGGGACCAAGCCGTAAGCGTAGCGGCGGCGAGCAACTTCAAGTGACGGGATTGCATGTCATAACTCCTTGTTCATGAATGGCAGGGAAGGTTCAAAGCAAAGGTGCTTCAAGCACGCAACTGTATCGATGCTCGTGCAGGAAATGCGTCGGCGGCAACACCACGGAACACATGGCGCGCGCATACCGGCAACGGGGGTGAAAGGCACAGCCGGTGGGCAAATTCAGTGGGCTCGGTGGCTCACCGGGCAAAGGTTCTGCAGGCAACGGCCGACGGGGATCAATCTCCGGGATCGCCTGGATCAACGCCGCTGTGTACGGATGGCGCGGTGCGCTGAACACCGCCTCCACCGGCCCTTCCTCGACGATCTTGCCCAGGTACATCACCGCCACGCGGTCGCACAGGCGCCGCACGATGGCCAGGTCATGGGCGATAAACAGGATGGCCAGGTTCATGCGCTGTTGCAGTTCCAGCAGCAGGTTGATGATCTGCCCCTGGATCGACACATCCAGCGCCGCCACACACTCATCGGCGATGATCAACCGTGGCTCTACCGCCAGGGCGCGAGCAATGCCCACGCGCTGGCATTGGCCGCCACTGAGGGAGCCGGGCTTGCGATTGGCCAGTTCGGGGCGCAGGCCGACCAGGTCAAGCAGTTCGTTGACACGCGCCGGAATGCGCTCGATGGGAACCTTGCGCTGTACCCGCAGCACTTCAGCGATGGTTTCGCCGATAGTGTGGCGCGGGTTCAACGCCGCATAAGGATCCTGGAAGATCATCGCTGTTTCATGGCGCAGGCGGGCGATGTCGATGGCACTGCCATGGGCCATGTCGACGCCATCGAACAACACCTGCCCGGCGCTGATCGGGTTGAGGTGCAGGATCGCCCGGCCGAGGGTGCTTTTACCGCTGCCGGACTCGCCCACCAACCCCAGGGTTTCGCCCGCCGCCAGGTTCAGCGACACACCGTTCACCGCCCTCACCCACTGTTTGTTCAGGCCAAACAAACCGCTGCCGGACGCCGCAAAGCGCACCTCCAGATCCTTGATCTGCAACAGGCTCATGGACGCTCTCCCAGCGGATAGTGGCAGGCGACGCGTGCGCCTTCGGGCAGCAACTCGGTACATAAGGCGCCGACCTGCGGACAGCGTGGATTAAAACGGCAGCCATCAGGCAACGCATCCAGCAACGGCGGCTGGCCGGGGATGGTGCGCAACAAGGCGTGGCCGCTGCTGTGGGCCGGCTGGCAGTCGATCAGGCCAGCGGTGTAGGGATGTTGCGGATGGGCCAGCAGATCGTACTTGCTGCCGTGCTCGCACAGGCGCCCGGCGTACATCACCGCGATGGAATCACAGGTTTGCGCCACCACGCCCAAGTCGTGGGTGATCATGATGATCGACAAGCCACGCTGGTCGCGCAGGTCCAGCAGCAGGCGCAGGATTTGCGCCTGCACGGTCACATCCAGGGCGGTGGTCGGCTCGTCGGCGATCAGTACCTTCGGGTTGCAGCCCAAGGCCACGGCGATCATCGCGCGCTGGCGCATGCCACCGGAAAACTCGTGAGGATAGTTGTCGACCCGCGCCTCGGGATCGGGAATGCCCACTTGGCGCAGCACGTCGATGGCCAGTCGCCGGGCGTCTTTTTTCGACGCGCCCTGATGCAGGCGAATGCCCTCGGCGATCTGCTCGCCGATGCGCATCAACGGGTCGAGGTGGCTGCTGGGGTTCTGGAAAATCATGCCCAGTTGCCCGCCGCGTATGGCACGCATGCCCGCGTCATCCAATTGCAACAGATCCTGGCCGGCCAGGCGTACCGAACCGCCCTGCACCCGCAGGCTGGGCGACGGCAGCAAGCGCATCAGGCCGCGACAGGCCATGGTTTTGCCCGAGCCGCTTTCGCCTACCAGACCAAGGATTTCGCCTTCGGCGAGGTCGAAAGACACACGATCGACCAGCGTCACATCGCGCCCGGCATTGTTGGCGATGACACTGAGGTCGCGCACTTGCAACAGGCTCATGAGCGATCCCCCAGCACTTGGGCAACGCCATCGGCCAGCAGGCTGAAGCCCATGGCCAGGGTCACGATGGCCAGCCCAGGAAAGGTGCAGATCCACCAGGCCGTGGTGATAAAGGCCTGGCCTTCAGCGACCATCGTGCCCCACTCCGCCGTCGGCGGCTGCACGCCCAGGCCCAGGTAGCTCACGGCGGCGCCGTTAAGCAGCACCAGCACCGCATCGGACATGGAAAACACAATCGAGCCAAACATCGCGTTGGGCAGCAAATGCCGGAACAGGATGCGCCCATGACCAAAGCCCAGGCTCTTGGCCGCCAGGGCGAAGTCGCTTTCCTTGAGCACCAGGATCTGCGAACGGATCAGCCGCGCATACGAAACCCAACCCACCAGCGCCATGGCGATGTAAAAGCTCTTCAAGCCAGGGCCGAGGATGGCCATGATCGCCAGCATCAGCACCAGGAACGGGAACGCCAGGATCACATCAATCACACGCATGCAAAAACTGTCGAAACGCCCGCCGATATAACCCGAGACTGCGCCCACAAAGGTGCCGATCATGAACGGGAAAATCACCCCGAAGATCGCCAGTTGCAGGTCGATGCGTGCGCCCCAAATCACCCTCGAAAGAATGTCACGACCGTAGTTATCAGTGCCAAATGGATGGGCCAGGCTGGGACCGATCAAACTGACATCGGTGTTCTGCGCAATCGGATCAAATGGCGCGATCCACGGCGCGAACAGCGCCAGGACAAACCATATCAACAGGATCAACAGCCCCCACGCGGCCGTCAGCCGGCCATTGCGAAAACCAAAACGCAGGCGCAAGCGCCATGGGGCAATCATCGGGCGGCTGCTCATTGCATCTTCACCCGTGGGTCGAGGGCCACCGTCGCCACATCCGCGATGAAGTTGACCACCACCGTCGCGCAGGCCAACACCATGGCCACGCCCTGCACCACCATGTAATCGCGGGTAAAGATGCCACGCACCAACAACTGGCCGATACCGGGAATGGCGAACAGGCTTTCGATGACCACCGTGCCGCTGATCAGCCAGCCGATATTCACCGCCAGCAGATTGACCGCCGGCACCAGGGAATTGGGCAGCACATGGCGGCGAAACACCGCGGCTTCCGACAGCCCACGCGCACGGGCGGCGGTGACGTGGTCCGCCTGCAGCTCCATCAACATGCTCGCCCGCAGGTTGCGCACCAGCACCGCCGACAGCGCCAGCGCGATGGTCAGGCACGGCAGGACCATATGGTGCGCCTTGTCCAGCCAGGTGCGACCGTAGCCGGACACAGGGAACAAGCCCCATTTCACACTCAGCAGCAGGATCAGCATCAAGCCCAGCCAAAACGCCGGCATGCCCAGGCCCACCGTGGTGAACACGCGAATCAGGTTATCCGCCCAACCGCCTTTATTGCGCGCCGCCCAAGTCGCCAGCGGCACCGCGATGAGCAGCGCCAGCACCACGCTGCCGAGTACCAGCACCAAGGTCGGCTCGATACGGGTGACGATCAGCTTCAGCGCGTCGACTTTGTACAGCAGCGATTGGCCGAGGTCGCCCTTGAGCAGGTTCTTCAGAAAGTAGAAATATTGCAGCCACAGCGGCTGATCAAGGCCGTACTGGGCGCGGATCTTCAGCAACGCGTCCGGTGTGCTGCGCGAGCCGAGCAAGGCACGGGCGGGGTCGCCGGGGATGGAGCGCACCAGCACAAAGGTAATCAGGCTGATGCCAAACAGCACCGGCAGCAATTGCAGCGGCCGGGACAGCACAAAACGGTAGCGCGCCAGGTTCATCCGTCAGCCTCGGTGGCGAGCGAGAAAGTCCAGCAGCACCGGGAAATATGCCTGGGGCTCTTCATAGAACGGCATATGGCTGCTGTTGGGGAATACGTGCAGTTCGGCGTGCTTGGCCGCCATCTTCATGCGCATGGCGCAGGCCGGGGTGAGTTCGTCGTGCTGGCCGGTGGTGATCAGGATCGGCATTTTGAAATCGGCCATCTCGGGGATGCGGTTCCAGTCCTTGAGGTTGCCGACGTAGAGGAATTCGTTGGGGCCTTGCATGGTTTCGTAGGGGCCCATGTTCCAGTCGCCAAGGGAGCGTTTGACCGGCTCCGGCCATTCGTCCAGGCGGCACACATGGCGATAGTTGAGCAGAGTGATCGCGGCCTGGTACTGCGGATGGTCGAGGGTGCCCATGGCTTCATGACGCTGCATCATGGCCACGGTTTCGCTGCCAAGGGCGCCGCGCAGGCGCTCCAGCTCCTGGGACAGGTGCGGAATGTCGCCGACGGTGTTTTCCAGGATCAGGCTTTTCAGCGCGTCGGGGTAATGGATGGCGTATTCAATGCCCAGCCAGCCGCCCCAGGAATGCCCGAGCAAATGCACGCGGCCCAGGCCCAGTGCCTGGCGCACGGTTTCGACTTCTTCGACATAACGGCGGATTTCCCACAGCCCAACATCGGTCGGTCTGGCTGATGCGCCCGTACCAAGCTGGTCGAATGCAACCACTCGCAGGTTATGCGCCTTGAGCCAGCCATGGGCGTCGCCGCAAGTAGTCACACGGCAGGCCCGGCCCGCCGTTGAGGCACAACAGCACCTCATCGCCTTCGCCAAAGCTGTAGACCACGAGGTTATGGCCGTCGACTTGCACGTTGTACTGCTGGTCGGGGGCAATTTCACGCCACATGCATACATTCCTTGTGTTGTATCGGCCTGGCGGGTAGCGGCCGTTTGTCAGGCCAACACTACCGAGGATGTCGCTCTGCCATAACCTAGTAGTTCTTATAGGTTTGGCCTGGCAGTCCTTCGCCGGGGCGTGGCATTCTACTTGCAGCAAGTCGAGATTCAAATGAATTCAGGAGCAGAACGGATGCTGGCCAAGCTGACTGCCTTCAACAAACGTCTGATGCCGGGCAGGAGCCTGGACGAGCAGATGGACAACGCCTTTATCCTCGCCCAACAGCTGGGCTTCGATGCGCTGGTCTACGACTACTCACCCGTGCCGATCGACCAGGAAGGCGCCTTGATCACCCCCTCGGTGCTGGAACTGCGCAATACGCCGCCCGACTGGCACGCGTTATGGTGCAGCAAAGGGTTTTACCAGATCGATCCGGTGCAACATCTGGCCCTGAGCACGGTGTCGCCGTTCGTGTGGTCCTACGAAGCCAAGGCCGACACACCCCTGCAAAAAATCATCGATCCGTGTCACGCCCCGGTTTCATCCTACCTGCATGACCAGCAACTGACCTGCGGCGTCAGCGTACCGATCCACCTGCCCCGTGGCGGTTTTGCTTCGCTGACCGGCCTGCGTATCGGGAGCGCCGGCACCGTGCTGCAGGATGCGCAGCAGACCCTGTCGGACTTCAGTGTGATTTCCCATGCCTTGCAGGAAGCGGCCTACCCGCTGTTCAGCAAGGAACTGCGCACCTACCCCCATATCCACCTGACCAAACGCGAACGCGAGTGCCTGAAATGGGCCGCCGACGGCTTGACGGCGGCCGAGATCGCCACCCAGTTGAGCCGCTCGCTGGCGGTGGTCACCCTGCATCTCGCCTCGGCGATGCATAAGCTGGGGGCCAAGAACCGTGTCCAGGCGGTGGTTCGCGCCACCCATTATCGCCTGCTGGAAGATTGATCCATCGGCAAAACCTAGCTGTTTTGCTAGTTACCTAAATTTCGCGTGCAGACTATCGTGTCCCTGATCCTTTTTTCAGAGCAGGGTACGAAATGGAATTCATCGAACAAATCCGCAAAGGGTATGCTGCGTTTGGCGCCTACCAGACCTGGTACCGCGTGACGGGCGACCTGGCCAGTGGTCGTACACCGCTGGTCGTCATCCACGGCGGCCCCGGCTGCACCCATGATTATGTCGACGCCTTCAAGGACGTCGCGGCCAGCGGCCACGCCGTCATCCACTACGACCAACTGGGCAATGGCCGCTCCACGCATTTGCCTGAAAAAGACCCGTCCTTCTGGACCGTCGATCTGTTCCTCAAAGAACTGGATAACCTGCTGGACCACCTGCAGATCAGCGACAACTACGCGATCCTCGGCCAATCCTGGGGCGGCATGCTCGGAAGTGAACATGCAATCCTGCAACCCAAGGGCCTGCGCGCGTTTATCCCGGCCAACTCACCGACCTGCATGCGCACCTGGGTCAGCGAAGCCAATCGCCTGCGCCAATTGCTGCCGCAAGGCGTGCACGAAACCCTGCTCAAGCACGAAGCCGCCGGCACCTACCAGGATCCGGAATACCTCGCCGCGTCGAGGGTGTTCTATGACCAGCACGTGTGCCGCGTGAACCCTTGGCCGGAAGAAGTGGCGCGCACCTTCGCCCAGGTCGACTCAGACCCCACGGTGTATCACGCCATGAGCGGCCCGACCGAGTTCCATGTGATCGGCAGTTTGAAGGACTGGAAATCCATTGGCCGCCTGTCGGCGATCAAGGTGCCGACCCTGGTGATCTCCGGCCGACATGACGAGGCGACACCACTGGTGGTCAAGCCGTTTCTGGATGAAATCGCGGATGTGCGCTGGGCGCTGTTCGAAGACTCCAGCCACATGCCCCATGTGGAAGAACGCCAGGCGTGCATGGGGACTGTGGTGAAGTTTCTGGATGAGGCGTGTTCGAATAAAGTGCTTAAAATTGCGTAGATACCGTCTTGATCCTCACCGGGCAACTGCAAGTTTCGGCCCGTAGCAGCTGTCGAGCGCAAGCGAGGCTGCGTTGGCGTCCCCGCAGATCGCGGGGTGTCAATACGGCAGCTGCTACCGGGTCAGGCCTGGCTGACCTCAGGTTTTACCGCTTTCTTCGGCACCTCCGCCACCAATGGAATCTCCTTGCCCTCGGCATCAAACAACTTGCCGCCCCTGAAGTAATCCCCATCACGCAGTTCCGACACATCCCGGAAACACAAACTGCGCTCAGTCCCCGCCACGAATACCGACTGCTGGTCCGAGTTACCCGCGGTGAAGTGGTTGAACGCCAGGTTCAGCAGGATCGCCATGATTGCCGACGAACTGATGCCCGAGTGGAAAATCGTCGCGAACCAGCTGGGGAATTGATCGTAGAAACTCGGCGCGGCGATGGGGATCATGCCAAAACCGATGGAGGTGGCGACGATGATCAGGTTCATGTTGTTGCGGTAATCCACCTTCGACAACGTGCGAATACCACTGGCCGCCACTGTGCCGAACAGCACAATCCCGGCACCGCCCAGCACCGAGGTCGGTACGGCCGCGATCACCCGGCCCATAAACGGCAGCAAGCCGAGGATCACCAGGAACAGGCCACCGGTGGCAACCACGAAGCGACTCTTCACCCCGGTCACCGCCACCAGGCCGACGTTCTGGGCGAATGCACTCTGGGTGAATGAACCGAAGATCGGCGCGAACATGCTCGACAGCATGTCGGCGCGCAGGCCGTTACCCAGGCGTTTGGAGTCAACTTTGGTGTCGATGATTTCGCCCACGGCCAGGATGTCCGCCGAGGTTTCCACCAGGGTCACCATCACCACGATGCACATGGAAATGATCGCCGCGATGTGGAAGGTCGCATGCCGAAATGGAAGGGCGTCGGGAAACCAAACATCGGGCCTTGGGTTACGCCGGAAAAGTCCGCCATGCCAAGGAACACCGCGATCACCGTGCCGATCACCATCGCCAGCAGGATCGACAGGCGCGAGATGGTCGCGCTGCCAATCTTGCTCAATAGCAGCACCAGCACCAGGGTCAACGCCGCCAGGCCGATATTGGACATGCTGCCGAAATCCGCCGCACGGCTGTTACCGCCCATGGCCCAGCGCGCCGCCACGGGCATCAAGGTCAGGCCGATGGTGGTGATCACAATGCCGGTCACCAATGGCGGGAAGAACTTGGTGATCCGCGAGAACACCGGCGTGATCAGCAGCCCGATAAACGACGCGGCCATCACCGCCCCAAGAATCGCCGGCACCCCGCCGGCACCGTCGCTGCCGACAATCGCCACCATGGTGGCCACACCGGCAAACGACACGCCTTGCACCAGCGGCAACTGACAACCAAAAAACGGCAGGCCAAGGGTTTGCAACAGGGTGGCCAGGCCACCGGCAAACAGCGAGGCGGCGATCAACAGACCAATATCGGCCGGTGACAACCCGGC
>NZ_JADDUM010000023.1 GCF_015163715.1 Pseudomonas cyclaminis | reverse complement strand
CCCCGATTGCAGAGTGTCAGTCACTGAATAAGCTGACTGATCCACCGCTATCGGGGGCAAGCCCCCTCCCACATTTTGAACTGTGTAAAGCCCTGAGATTCAGTCGGGCTTTACCCGCTCGGACGGTCTACGCACCCCAGCCACAATCTTGTCCACCGCCTTGGTCGCCGCCACCATACCGAACGTGGCCGTGACCATCATCACCGCGCCAAACCCACCGGCGCAGTCCAGCTTCACCCCATCACCCACAAAACTTTTCTGCAAACAGATGCTGCCGTCCGGCTTGGGATAGCGCAGCTGCTCGGTGGAAAACACGCACGGCACGCTGTAATGGCGGGTCACGGTGCGGGAAAAATTGTAGTCACGGCGCAGGGTGGAACGCACCTTCGAGGCCAGGGGGTCGTTGAAGGTTCGGTTCAGGTCGCACACCTGGATCAGTGTCGGATCAATCTGCCCGCCGGCGCCACCGGTGGTGATGATCTGGATCTTGCGACGCTTGCACCAGGCAATCAGCGCGGCCTTGGCGTTGACGGCGTCGATGCAGTCGATCACGCAATCAATGTTCGGCGTGATGTATTCGGCCATGGTGTCGCGGGTCACGAAGTCCGCCACCGCGTGCACGGTGCAGTCCGGGTTGATGCCGCGCAGGCGCTCGGCCATTACCTCGACCTTGGGCTTGCCCACGGTGCTGTCCAGGGCGTGCAGTTGGCGATTGCTGTTGCTGACGCAGACATCGTCCAGGTCAAACAGCGAAATCTCGCCGACCCCACAGCGGGCCATGGCTTCCGCCGCCCAGGAGCCCACGCCGCCGACGCCGACGATCGCCACATGGGCCGCTTTCAAGCGTTCCAGGCCTTCAATGCCATACAAGCGGGCGACGCCTGCAAACCGCGGATCTTCTGTACTCATGACCATTACCCCAAAAACCGGCGCGCATTATAGGGCTACGCAGCGACAAGTTCGAAGCTTCAAGCTACAAGTAAAGAACTTAGATGGTCTTTCGCTGACTAACGTCCGGCTTTTCTCTGTCTGCTGTACGCTCGGGGAAAGGCCGGTGTAGGATGCGCGCCGTTCGGTGCAGGCCGACACCTCTTTTCGTTCCACACCCTTTGGAACCCGACATAACCATGGCATCGCGTAAATTTGGACTCAACCTGGTGATCGTGCTGGCAATTGCCGCGCTGTTCACCGGCTTCTGGGCGCTGGTCAACCGCCCGGTCACTGCTCCCAACTGGCCTGAGCAAATCTCCGGTTTTTCCTACTCGCCGTTCCAGCAAGGCCAGTTCCCGCAAAAAGACCAGTACCCCACGGACGAGCAGATGCGTCGTGACCTGGAGATCATGAGCAAGCTGACGGACAACATCCGTACCTACTCGGTCGACGGCACCTTGGGGGATATCCCCAAGCTGGCGGAAGAGTTTGGCTTGCGCGTCACCCTGGGAATCTGGATCAGCCCGGACCTGGAGCGCAACGAGCGCGAGATCCAGCGTGCCATTGAGATCGCCAACAGTTCGCGCAGTGTCGTGCGCGTGGTGGTCGGCAACGAAGCGCTGTTCCGTGAAGAAATCACCCCTGAAGCGCTGATCGTGCTGCTGGACCGGGTGCGCGCAGCGGTGAAAGTACCGGTGACCACCTCCGAGCAGTGGCACATCTGGGAAAAGAACCCGCAACTGGCCAAGCACGTCGATCTGATCGCCGCGCACATCCTGCCGTTCTGGGAATACATCCCCATGGACAAGGCTGGCCAGTACGTACTGGATCGGGCCAAGGACCTGAAAAAACTCTTCCCGAAAAAGCCGCTGCTGCTGTCGGAAATTGGCTGGCCGAGCAACGGACGTATGCGCGGGGGTAACGAAACATCCCCGGCAGACCAGGCGATTTACCTGCGCACGCTGGTCAACAAGCTCAATCGCCAGGGCTACAACTACTTTGTGATCGAAGCGTTCGACCAGCCGTGGAAAGTCAGCGATGAAGGCTCCGCCGGCGCTTATTGGGGCGTTTTCAACGCCGCACGCCAGCAGAAATTCAACTTTGAAGGGCCTGTCGTCGCCATCCCGCAATGGCGCGTGCTGGCCATCGGTTCGGTGGTGCTGGCACTGCTCTCCCTGACCTTGCTGATGATCGACGGCTCGGCCCTGCGCCAGCGTGGCCGGACCTTCCTGACCTTTATCGCGTTCCTGTGCGGCTCGGTACTGGTGTGGATCGGCTACGACTACAGCCAGCAATACAGCACTTGGTTCAGTGTCACCGTGGGTATCCTCCTGGCGCTCGGCGCCCTCGGCGTGTTTATCGTGTTGCTGACCGAGGCCCATGAACTGGCCGAAGCTGTCTGGACCCACAAGCGTCGTCGTGAATTCCTGCCGGTCGAAGGGGATTCGGACTACCGCCCGAAAGTGTCGATCCATGTGCCGTGCTACAACGAGCCGCCGGAGATGGTCAAACAGACCCTCGACGCCTTGGCAGCCCTCGATTACCCGGACTATGAAGTCCTGATCATCGACAACAACACCAAGGACCCGGCGGTTTGGGAGCCGGTGCGCGATTACTGCGAAACCCTCGGCCCGCGCTTCAAGTTCTTCCACGTCGCGCCCCTGGCCGGTTTCAAGGGCGGCGCGCTGAACTACCTGATCCCGCACACCGCCAAGGATGCCGAAGTGATCGCGGTGATCGACTCGGATTACTGCGTGTCGCCGAACTGGCTCAAGCACATGGTGCCGCACTTCGCCGACCCGAAAATCGCCGTGGTGCAGTCGCCCCAGGATTACCGCGACCAGAACGAAAGTACCTTCAAGAAGCTCTGCTACGCGGAATACAAAGGCTTCTTCCATATCGGCATGGTCACCCGTAACGATCGCGATGCGATCATCCAGCACGGCACCATGACCATGACCCGTCGCTCGGTGCTCGAAGAACTCGGCTGGGCCGACTGGTGCATCTGCGAAGACGCCGAACTGGGCCTGCGCGTGTTCGAGAAAGGCCTGTCGGCGGCGTATTACCACGACAGCTACGGCAAGGGCCTGATGCCCGATACCTTTATCGACTTCAAGAAACAGCGTTTCCGCTGGGCCTACGGTGCGATCCAGATCATCAAGCGTCACACCGCCAGCCTGCTGCGCGGCAAGGACACCGAGCTGACCCGCGGCCAGCGCTACCACTTCCTTGCGGGCTGGTTGCCGTGGGTGGCGGACGGCATGAACATCTTCTTCACCGTCGGCGCGCTGTTGTGGTCGGCGGCGATGATCATCGTGCCGACGCGGTCGACCCGCCGTTGCTGATTTTCGCGATCCCGCCGTTGGCGCTGTTCGTGTTCAAGGTGGGCAAGATCATCTTCCTGTACCGCCGTGCGGTGGGCGTGAACCTCAAGGACGCGTTCTGCGCGGCCCTGGCAGGCCTGGCGTTGTCCCACACCATCGCCAAGGCGGTGCTGTACGGTTTCTTCACCACCAGTATTCCGTTCTTTCGTACACCGAAAAACGCGGATAACCACGGCTTCTGGGTCGCGATTTCCGAAGCCCGCGAAGAAATGTTCATCATGCTGCTGTTGTGGGGCGCGGCACTGGGGATCTACCTGGTGCAGGGCCTGCCAAGCAATGACATCCGCTTCTGGGTGGTGATGCTGCTGGTGCAGTCGCTGCCGTATGTGGCGGCGTTGATCATGGCGTTCCTGTCGTCACTGCCCAAACCGGTAGCGGCGCCTGAGCCTGCGCCTGCGGCGTAAAAACTTGCGCAATGCACTAAACGGCGGCCTCTGGTCGCCGTTTTGCTATAAGATAACGGCCGTTTTGTTGGATCAGGCAAGCACCGATTGTCTTATGTGGGAGGGGGGCTTGCCCCCGATAGCAGCGTGTCAGTCAGCTAATTTGTTGCTGATACACCGCCATCGGGGGCAAGCCCCCTGCCACATTGAATCTGCGCCGTTTCAGCACATTCGTCCTGCGCCCATTACACGCTTCCGGAGTTTTCCCATGACGGCCCATGCCGACCTTTCGCCGACCCTTCAACTTGCCATCGACCTGATCCGTCGCCCCTCGGTCACGCCGATCGACGCCGATTGCCAGAAGCTGATGATGCAGCGTCTGGGCGACGCCGGTTTTGCGCTGGAGCCGATGCGCATCTTCGAGGTGGACAACTTCTGGGCCACCCACGGCAAGCACGAAGGCCCGGTGCTGTGCTTCGCCGGTCACACCGACGTGGTGCCGACCGGCCCGGTGCAAGCCTGGCAGAACGATCCGTTCGACGCGCTGATCGACGAAAACGGCATGCTCTGCGGGCGTGGCGCGGCGGACATGAAAGGCAGCCTGGCCGCGATGCTGGTGGCAGCCGAGCGTTTCGTCACCGATTACCCGGACCACAAGGGCTCGGTGGCTTTCCTGATCACCAGCGACGAAGAAGGCCCGGCGCACCACGGCACCAAGGCCGTGATCGAGCGCCTGGCCGCCCGCAAGGAGCGCCTGGACTGGTGCATCGTCGGCGAACCGTCGAGCACGACGCTGGTCGGTGATGTGGTCAAGAACGGCCGTCGCGGCTCCCTCGGCGCGACCCTGACCGTGCGCGGCGTGCAAGGGCACGTGGCCTACCCGCACCTGGCGAAGAACCCGATCCACCTGGCCGCACCGGCCCTGGCGGAATTGGCCGCCGAGCATTGGGACGACGGCAACACGTTCTTCCCGCCGACCAGCTTCCAGATCTCCAACCTCAATTCCGGCACCGGCGCCACCAACGTGATTCCCGGTGACCTGACGGCGGTGTTCAACTTCCGTTTTTCCACCGAGTCCACCGTCGAAGGCCTGCAGCAGCGCGTTGCGGCGATCCTCGACAAACATGGCCTGGACTGGCATGTGGAGTGGGCGCTGTCGGGCCTGCCGTTCCTCACTGAACCGGGCGCCTTGCTCGATGCGGTGTCCGCCAGCATCAAGGCGATTACCGGTCGCGAGACACAGGCGTCCACCAGCGGCGGGACGTCGGATGGCCGTTTCATTGCCACCCTCGGTACTCAGGTGGTCGAGCTGGGCCCGGTCAACGCGACAATCCATCAGGTCAACGAGCGCATCCTCGCCAGCGACCTCGATGTGCTGACCGAAATCTACTACCAGACCCTGATCAAGTTGCTCGCCTGATGCTCGCCTGCCCCATTTGCAGCGCCCCGCTCAACGCGGTAGACAATGGCGTGGCGTGCCCGGCCGGGCACCGTTTCGACCGGGCTCGCCAGGGTTACCTGAACCTGCTGCCGGTGCAGCACAAGAACAGCCGCGATCCGGGCGATAACCTGGCGATGGTCGAAGCGCGCCGCGACTTCCTCAACGCCGGGCACTACGCGCCCGTGGCCAGGCGCCTGGCCGAGCTGGCCGCTGAACGCGCGCCGCAGCGCTGGGTCGACATCGGCTGTGGCGAGGGTTACTACACCGCGCAGATTGCCGACGCCCTGCCCCATGCCGACGGCTATGCCCTGGATATTTCCAAGGAAGCGGTCAAGCGTGCGTGCAAGCGCAACCCGGCGCTGACCTGGTTGATCGCCAGTATGGCCCGCGTGCCGTTGGCGTCAGACAGTTGCCAGTTTCTCGCCAGTGTTTTCAGTCCATTGGATTGGGCAGAAGCCAAGCGCCTGCTCAGCCCCGGCGGCGGCTTGATGAAGGTCGGTCCTACACGTGGCCACCTGATGGAACTGCGCGAGCGCCTGTACGACGAAGTGCGTGAATACACCGACGACAAGCACCTGGCCCTGGTGCCCGACGGCATGAGCCTGGCGCACAGCGAAACCCTGGAGTTCACCCTGAGCCTCGCCGAACCCCAGGATCGCGCCAACCTGCTTGCCATGACGCCACACGGCTGGCGTGCCAGCGCCGAGCGCCGCGCAGAAGTGATCGAGGCCGCCGAGCCGCTGCTGGTCACTGTGTCGATGCGCTATGACTATTTCGTGCTTCAATAACCGACTTTTAAGCTTCCGCGAATGGATTTTCGAATCCCGCAACGAGGAATATCCATGCGCCAACCTGATATCGAGATTTACCTGAAGGACGCCGACGTCGACTACAAAGCCATTGCCGCGTGGCTGGGCGCAGCGTTGGGCCCTTGCACCGACTGGGTCCAGCGAGGCCAGACCTACAAGTGCAAGGCCGGCGATGTGCCAGTCACCTGGTTGCCCAAAGCGGTAGGCAAGTGGAACAGCCTCTACCTGGAAAGTGACCAGACCCCGTGGGACGACGACATCGCCTGCGCCCGCGCCGCATTTGCTGCGCTGAACGTCGAAGTGCGCTGCGCGCCGGGGACGTGGGTCGAGGAAGAAGGTGAGGAAAGTGCCGACACCTGGATTCGCATCAGCGCAGACGGTGAAGAGCAGATCACTTGGAAGACAGCTTAGGGCAGCTACAAGCTGCAAGCTGCAAGTCTAAGTGCTTGCAGCTTGTAGCTGGAAGCTTGAAGCTTGCAGCTTGGCCTACAGGCCAACCACATCCTCCGCCTGCAACCCTTTCTCGCCGGTCACCACGGCGTACTCCACCTGCTGGCCCTCGGCCAGGGAACGGTGGCCATCACCGCGAATCGCACGGTAGTGCACAAACACATCCTTGCCATCTTCACGCTGAATAAAGCCATAACCCTTTGCGTCATTGAACCACTTCACATTGCCGGTTTCGCGCGTTGCCATCTGTGTTACTCCCACGTACGTTTTTTTATTGTTGAGTTGGTTGCGTTGAACTGCCGAGTATAAGACAGGCTCAAAAGCGATCAACTCAAGTTTACTTCGCTGCTTTTTTGCCGATTTTCGGCGAATACGGCACACTACCCGCCCGAGCGCCTGCTCGGTTTTTTCCACTTCAAGCAGCTCGCCTATGACCCGCTCCCCGTTCCGCCGTCTGGTGTTTGGCACCTTGCGCCGACTGTTGTACCTCTGGGTTCGCTCGGAGACGATCAACCAGTCGTCCCTTACCCTCAACCTGGACCGCAGCCGGCCGGTGTTCTACGTCCTGCAATCGCCCTCTCTCACCGAACTGGCCGTGGTCGATGCCGAGTGCACCAAGGCCGGCCTGCCGCGCCCGGTGCTGCCAGTCTCCGTCGGCCCGTTGATGGAACCGGCGGCGTTCTTCTACCTCACGCCGGAGCCGGACTGGCTCGGCCGCCAGGACAAGCGCGGCGCACCGCCGACCCTGACCCGCCTGGTCAATACCCTGAGCGAACACGCCGAAGAGAATGCACAAATCATTCCGGTCAGCGTGTTCTGGGGGCAAACCCCGGCGAGCGAGTCGAGCCCTTGGAAACTGCTGTTTGCCGACAGCTGGGCCGTCACCGGCCGTCTACGTCGGTTGTTGAGCATCCTGATTCTGGGTCGCAAGACCCGTGTGCAATTCTCCGCGCCCATCAACCTGCGTGAGTTGATCGAGCACAATAAAGGGCACGAACGCACCGTGCGCATGGCCCAGCGCATCCTGCGTGTGCACTTTCGTAACCTGAAGACCGCCGTGATCGGCCCCGACCTGTCCCACCGGCGCAATCTGGTCAAGGGTCTGGTGAATATGCCGTTGGTGCGCCAGGCCATTCTGGATGAAGCCGAACGGGAAAAAAT
This sequence comes from Pseudomonas cyclaminis, assembly GCF_015163715.1. Taxonomy (GTDB): domain Bacteria; phylum Pseudomonadota; class Gammaproteobacteria; order Pseudomonadales; family Pseudomonadaceae; genus Aquipseudomonas; species Aquipseudomonas cyclaminis. The sequence continues at coordinate 27,182 of NZ_JADDUM010000023.1, read as the reverse complement.
CAGCCCGGAAAAAGCCAAGGCCCTGGCCCTGCGCTACGGCAACGAAATCGCCTCGGATTACACCTACACCGCGATCCGCTTCCTGGAAGTGGTGCTGAGTTGGTTCTGGAACAAGATCTACGACGGCATCAAGGTCAATAATGTCGAAGGTGTGCAAAAGGTTGCCCAAGGCTACGAGGTGATTTACGTGCCTTGCCACCGCAGCCATATCGACTACCTGCTGCTGTCCTACCTGCTGTTCAAGAACGGTCTGACCCCGCCGCATATCGCCGCGGGCATCAACCTGAACATGCCGGTGATCGGCAGTCTGCTGCGCCGTGGCGGGGCGTTTTTCATGCGCCGCACCTTCAAGGGCAACCCGCTGTACACCTCGGTGTTCAACGAATACCTGCACACCCTGTTCACCAAGGGTTTCCCGGTGGAGTACTTCGTCGAAGGCGGACGCTCACGCACCGGGCGCATGTTGCAGCCAAAGACCGGGATGCTCGCGATTACCCTGCGCAGCTTCCTGCGTTCTTCGCGCATGCCGATCGTGTTCGTGCCGGTGTATATCGGCTATGAGCGTGTGCTCGAAGGCCGCACCTACCTGGGCGAACTGCGCGGCGCGAGCAAGAAGAAAGAGTCGATCTTCGATATTTTCAAAGTGGTCGGCGCGCTCAAGCAGCGGTTTGGCCAGGTCGCGGTCAACTTCGGCGAGCCGATCAAGCTGGCGGAATTCCTCGACGGCGAACAACCCGACTGGCGCACCCAGGAGCTGGGGCCGAACTACAAGCCGGCGTGGCTCAACGAAACCACCAACCGCCTCGGCGAACGGGTGGCCCGCCATTTGAACGAAGCGGCGGCGGTGAACCCGGTCAACCTGGTGGCCCTGGCGCTGCTGTCCACCACACGCCTGGCCCTCGACGAACAGGCCATGGCCCGCCAGCTGGACCTGTACCTGGCGTTGCTGCGCCGCGTGCCTTACTCGCCCCACACCACCCTGCCCGAGGGTGATGGCCTGGCGCTGATCAAGCACGTCAAGGACATGGACCTGCTGTCGGAACAGACTGACGCCCTCGGCAAGATTGTGTATCTGGACGAGCAGAACGCCGTCCTGATGACCTACTACCGCAACAACGTGCTGCACATCTTCGCCCTGCCGGCGCTGCTGGCGAGCTTCTTCCAAAGCAGCTCGCGGATGAGCCGCGAACAGATTTTGCGCTACACCCACGCGCTGTATCCGTACCTGCAATCGGAACTGTTCATCCGCTGGTCGCTGGAAGAGCTGGACACAGTCGTTGACCAGTGGCTGGAAGCCTTTGTCGAACAAGGCCTGCTGCGCTTCGAAAACAACGTATACCTGCGCCCCGCGCCAAGCTCGCGGCACTTTGTGCTGCTGACGCTGCTGTCCAAGAGCATCGCCCAGACCCTGCAACGCTTCTACATGGCGATCTCGCTGCTGCTCAACAGCGGCCAGAACAGCATCAGCGCCGAAGAGCTCGAAGACCTGTGCACGATCATGGCCCAGCGCCTGTCGATCCTGCACGGTCTCAATGCGCCGGAGTTCTTCGACAAGAGCCTTTTCCGACATTTTATCCAGACATTGCTGGAGCAAGATGTGCTGCGCCGCGACGAGGCCGGCAAATTGAGCTATCACGATCTGCTCGGCGAGCTGGCAGAAGGCGCGGCCAAACGTGTGTTGCCGGCCGAGATTCGCCTGTCGATCCGCCAGGTGGCCCTGCATCGTGTCGATGGCGCAGCCGAACAACCGGATGAGCCTGAAGAAACCCGCTAGATTGAATAAGGCGCCAGTGGGATGCTGGCGCCGCTGACAAGGAGCCGCACCATGAAAAAGATCATCCTCCTGGGCCTGACCGCCCTGCTCGGAGCCTGCCAATCCATGACCCCTGCCCCCAAGGCCAGCCTCGATGGCGAAGTGTTCTACCTGCAACGCATCGCCCTGCCGCCGACAGCAACCTTGAGCGTCAGCCTGCAGGACGTATCCCTCATGGACGCCCCTGCGGTGATCCTTGCCGAACAGAAAGGCCCGATCAAAGGCCAGGTGCCGCTGCCGTTTCACTTGAATTACGACCCGGCCCAGGTCAAGCCGGGCCACAGTTATGCGGTGAGTGCTCGCATCGAACAGGATGGCAAGCTACTGTTTATCACCACTGAACGGCACGCTGTGCAGCTCAACGGCCAAGATCCACAGCCGCTGCGCCTGCGCGTTGATGCGGTCGCACACTGATATTCTCCAGATCATAAGGAAGCGCCCATGCTCCGTAACTCCCTTCGCCTCACTGCCCTGTGCGCCGGCCTGCTGTTCGGCGCCAACGCCATGGCCCTGGACCTGAGTAGCCTGTCCCAGGGCGATGCCAGCGGCGGTCTCAAGGATGCCCTGACCCAGGGCGCGCAGATCGCGGTGAAACAACTGGGTGTGCCCGGTGGTTTCAGCAACAACCCCGAAGTAAAAATCGGCCTGCCAGGCAAGCTCGGCAAAGTCGCCGACAAACTGAAAATGTTCGGCATGGGTGACCAGGTCACGCAACTGGAAGACAGCATGAACAAAGCGGCCGAAACCGCCGTGACCCAGGCCCAGCCGATCCTGGTCAACGCCGTGAAGAACATGAGCGTGACCGACGCCAAGGGTATCCTCAGTGGCGGCCAGGACTCAGCCACCCAGTACCTGAACAAGAGCAGTCGCGAACAGATCCGCGCCAAGTTCCTGCCAATCGTCAAGGCCGCCACCGATAAGGTAGGCGTGGCCCAGCAGTACAACGCCCTGGCCGGCAAGGCGGCAGCCTTCGGTGCCGTGGATGCCAAGAGCGCCAACGTTGAAAACTACGTGACGGAGCAGGCGCTGGATGGTTTGTTCAAGATGATTGCGCAGCAGGAAGAGACCATTCGCAAGAACCCGGCCGCGGCAGCGACCAGTTTGGCGAAGAAGGTGTTTGGCGCGCTGTAACGCCAACGCACCCGATCACAACGCCAGGCCCGCTCATCACGGTTCCTGGCGTTTTTTTTGGGGGTCAGGACAGTACCGAATCAGCCAGCCGCCCCATCATGAGCGTGGCAAAACAGCAGATGGCTACGGAGGTCACACGATTGATTCTCAAGGGCGTCAGCCAGCTCTGCTGGATACCATCGATTTGATTGCCGAGCACGATCCAGGCAGACCCCACGGGAACCACCACCAAGGCAAGCGTTACCATGAAACCGGCGTAGTCGGGTAACAGGGTAAAGGCGTGGATTGGGGCGATAAACGAAACGATCAACAATCCCTTGGGGTTCATCACCGTCAGCCAGAAGAAATGCAGCCCGGAAAACCGATCCTTTCCAGGCCCACCGACGCCCGGCTTACGCTGCCACAGCTGGTAGGAGACATACAGCAAGTAACCCGCTGCTGCCAATTGGGTCGCCTTCAGTGCCCATGGCGAATAGGACGCCAGGTAGACCAACGCCAGGCCCCACAGCGAGACCTGCAGCACGTAGGCCAGGCACTCGACAAAGGCCAGCCGCCACGCCGCCCGAAACCCGAACAACACCCCGGCGCGTAACAGCAGGGTGTTTGTCGGCCCAGGTACGGCCAGTAGCAACACGAGCGCCGAAACGGTACCCAGCATAAAAATCATCCCACATCGCACATGATCAAAGGTCTTCTCACCGATAGCGTTTACAGCGGCCAGGCTGGAGAAGAAAGCCTCTGGGACGTTGTATCACAGCGGCCACTCTTTAGCGTAAAAATGCAAACGCCCCGTTGTTCAGGGGCGTTTGCAACAGCTGAAGATGAGAGCCACACGCTCTCAATCAAGGCATTCAGCGGCTGATGAGCGTGTTGTTGTTCACGACCGTCACACTGTTTGTCGGCTGCCATTGATTGAAATGAACCCCCCTTTCAAGATTTGACAGTCGTTGATCGAGATCACGCTTATGATCGTGCTTATGATCATGTTTGTGACACGCTTGGCTCGGCTGCCCTCCCAACATCCGACCAAATGCCATATACAAGTTACCCAATGCTTGAACCATCTGACTAACACCTCTAGAAATGTCCTCGAAACCTTACTCTTGCGATTAGACCGTCAGAGTGAAGTACCTGCCTCACAGGTATCCGTGTGTGGCAAACGTGAAGGAAAGGTTCCCACATCGCGTGACAAAGAGCCGGTAGGCCTATACGACATCCTTCTTTACCCTGAACCACGCCGCGTACAACGCTGGCAGAAAGAGCAACGTCAACGCCGTCGCCACAATCAACCCGCCCATGATCGCCACCGCCATCGGCCCGAAGAACACACTGCGTGACAGCGGGATCATGGCCAATACAGCCGCGAGTGCCGTCAGCACAATCGGGCGGAAGCGTCGGACGGTGGCTTCGATAATCGCCTGCCACGGCGCCAGGCCGGCCTTGATGTCCTGTTCGATCTGGTCCACCAGGATCACTGAGTTGCGCATGATCATGCCCGACAGCGCGATGGTCCCCAGCATGGCCACGAAACCGAAGGGCTGGCGGAACACCAGCAGGAACAGCGTGACGCCGATCAAGCCCAGCGGCGCCGTAAGAAACACCATCGCCGTGCGTGAGAAGCTGCGCAGTTGCAGCATCAGCAAGGTCAGCACCACCACGATAAACAGCGGCACGCCGGCCTTCACCGAGTTCTGCCCGCGCGCGGAGTCTTCGACAGTGCCGCCGACGTCCAGCAGGTAACCGTCCGGCAATTGGGCGCGCACGCCTTCGAGGGTCGGCAGAATTTGCTGGACCAGCGTCGCCGGTTGTTCCTTGCCGTAGATGTCAGCGCGCACGGTGACTGTCGGCAGGCGGTTGCGGTGCCAGATGATGCCTTCCTCAAAGCCGTATTCGAGGGTGGCAATCTGCGACAGCGCCACGCTTTTACCGTTGTCGGTCGGCACGGCCAGGCTAGGCAGCAGCGACAGTTCGGTGCGCTCGTGAACGGTGCCGCGCAGGAGGATCTCGATCAATTCGTTGTCCTCCCGGTATTGGCTGACGCTGGAACCGGTGAGCGAACTCTGCAGGAATTTCGACAGGTTGGCAGTGCTTACGCCAAGGGCGCGGGCGCGATCCTGGTCGATATTGAGGTAGACGATTTTGCTCGGTTCTTCCCAGTCCAAGTGCACGTTGACCACATGGGTGTTTTCGCGAACCTTGGCCGCGACTTTACGTGCAAGGGCGCGGACTTCTTCAATGTGCTCGCCGGTCACGCGAAACTGCACCGGGTAGCCCACGGGCGGTCCGTTTTCCAGGCGAGTGACGCGTGAACGCAGGTCGGGAAATTGTTCGTTGAGGGTTTCAATCAGCCAGGTGCGCAGGCTTTCGCGCTCCTCGATGGTGTTGGCCAGCACCACAAATTGCGCGAAGCTGGCGGCCGGCAGTTGCTGGTCCAGTGGCAGGTAGAAACGCGGCGAACCGGTGCCGACGTAGGCCACGTAGTTCTCGATGCCGGCATGACCCTTGAGCATGGCTTCCAGGCGCTTGACCTGATCGGCGGTGTTGCTCAGGGAGGCGCCTTCGGCCAGCTTCAGGTCGACCATCAGTTCCAGGCGGCCAGAAGCCGGGAAGAACTGCTGCGGCACAAAGCGGAACAACGCCACCGAACCGATAAACAGCAGCAGTGTCAGCACGATCACGGTTTTGCGTCGACTGATGCACCACTCCACCAACCGTCTTACACGCTGGTAAAAGGGCGTTCCGTAGGGATCCGGGCCATCAGTGCCGTGTTTGGCTGCATGAATCTTCGCCAAGTCCGGCAGGAGTTTTTCCCCCAGGTAGGGCACGAACACCACGGCGGCGACCCAGGAGGCCAGCAACGCGATGGTGACCACTTGGAAGATCGAACGGGTGTATTCGCCGGTGCTCGACTGCGCGGTCGCAATCGGCAGGAAGCCAGCGGCCGTGATCAGCGTGCCGGTGAGCATCGGGAAAGCGGTGCTGGTCCAGGCGAAACTCGCGGCTTTGAGCCGGTCGTAGCCCTGCTCCATCTTGATCGCCATCATTTCCACGGCGATGATCGCGTCATCCACCAGCAAACCGAGCGCCAGTACCAGTGCGCCGAGGGAAATCTTGTGCAGACCGATGCCGAGGTAATACATGGTGGCGAAGGTCATCGCCAACACCAACGGAATCGCAAGGGCCACCACCATGCCAGTGCGTACGCCGAGGGAAAAGAAGCTCACCAGCAATACGATCGCCAGCGCCTCGGCCAATACCTGCACGAACTCTCCGACACTGGTTTTCACCGCTGCCGGTTGGTCTGACACCTTGCGCAGCTCCATGCCGGCCGGAAGGTTCTTCTGCAGACGTGCGAATTCGCCTTCGAGCGCCTTGCCCAGTACCAGGATATCGCCGCCGTCGCGCATCGCCACGGCCAGGCCGATTGCATCAGCGCCCATGTAACGCATACGCGGTGCCGGTGGATCGTTGAAGCCACGGTGAATGTCGGCGATATCGCCGATCCGGAAGGTTCGGTCAGCCACTCGAACAGGAAAATCGCGGATCTGCTCCACCGTCTTGAAATTGCCCGACACGCGCAGTTGCACGCGCTCGCTCGGGGTTTCAAAGAAGCCTGCGGTGGACACTGCGTTCTGCTCCTGCAACGCCTGCTGCACTGCCGCCAGGGGCAGTCCGAGGGTGGCGAGCTTAAGATTGGACAGCTCGATCCAGATCTTCTCGTCCTGTAGACCGAGTAACTCGACCTTGCCCACATCCGCCACCCGTTGCAGCTGAATCTGGATGCGGTCGGCGTAATCCTTGAGGACCGCATAGTCGAAACCGTCGCCGGTCAGGGCGTAGATATTGCCGAAGGTGGTGCCAAATTCATCATTGAAAAACGGGCCCTGGATATCCGGCGGCAAGGTCTGGCGGATGTCGCTGATCTTCTTGCGCACCTGGTACCACAGCTCGGGAATCTGCGCCGAATGCATGGAGTCGCGGGCAATAAACGTAACTGTGGATTCACCAGGGCGGGAGAACGAGACAATGCGCTCGTACTCGCCGGTTTCCATCAGCTTCTTTTCGATGCGTTCGGTGACCTGGCGCGAGACTTCCTGGGCGGTAGCGCCCGGCCAGTTGGTCTTGATCACCATGGCTTTGAAGGTGAACGGCGGGTCTTCACTTTGCCCCAATTTGGTGTAGGACAACGTGCCGACAACGGCCAGCAGGATCATCAGGAACAGTACGATCTGGCGATTACGCAGCGCCCATTCGGAAAGATTGAAACCCATCGGGGACTACTCCTTGGCCGCCAGATTCACAACACGGTTGGAGCGATCCACCGGGCGCACTTGCTGGCCCTCGTGGAGCACATGCACACCCGCGGCGATCACCCAATCGGTGGGCGCCAAGCCTTCGAGCACCGGTACGGTTTTTTCACCGAAGGCGCCGATGCGCACCGGCGTGCGCTTGAGGGTATTGTCCGGCTCCACACGCCAGACGTAGGACGCACCATTCTCTGCACTGAGGGCAGACAGCGGCACCGACAGCGGAACAACACCATCGGCCTGGATGAAGACGCGGGCACTCTGGCCGAGTTCAGCCGGGACTTTGCCTCCGGTAAACGCCACGCGGGCGGCAAAAGTGCGCGATTTTGGATCGGCCGCCGGGGACAGTTCACGAATGCGCCCGGTAAAACGCTGGTCCGGCTGGCTCCACAGCTCTACGGCTACCGGCTGACCGATCTTGAAGCGACCAAAGCCCTGTTCGGGCAGGCTGATGAGTACTTCACGCTCGCCATCGGTGGCCAGCGTGAACACGGTCTGGCCAGCCGACACCACTTGGCCGACTTCCACCGCACGCTTGGCAACGACCCCGTCCTGGGGGGCACGGAGCACGGCGTAACCGGCCTGGTTGCTGGCCACATCGAATTCGGCCTTGATCTGCTTGAGGCGCGCTTCGCCGGATCGGTAGAGGTTTTCGGAATTATCGTACTGGGAACGGCTGACCATCTGACGATCCATCAGGGTCTTGTAACGGTCGCGTTCGGCGCGTACCAGGCTCAGGTTGGCCTCGGCTGCACCAACCTGGGCGCGGGTGGCCTCCAATTGCAGGCGCACATCCTGAGGGTCGAGTTCCGCCAACGGTTGGTTGGCTTTGACCCGCTCGCCCTCTTCCACCAGGCGTTTACTGACTTTGCCACCAATGCGAAAGGCCAGGTCGCTCGTAGCGAGCCCGTACTTCGCCGGGGTAGCTGTCCATCGACTGGGCCGACGGTTGCGGTTGCACCACCATCGCTGGACGGACGGTGATCTGGGCCGCTTCTTCATGGCCGCAGGCGGCTAACAGGAAGACCAGACTGACAGGCAACGCAAAGGGCAGGAAAGTGCTGCGCATGCTGAAGGACCTTTCGCAAATGAAGCTAGGAATAATTATACTGGCCGGTATGTTATTAATACCAAACTCACCAGTCCAGTATTAAAGGTGAAAATGTCCGACAATCGTGTTAACACCAATAGCCCCGGGCGTCCCAAGGACATGGCAAAACGCCAGGCAATTCTCCAGGCAGCGAAAAACCTGTTTTTGGGAAATGGTTATGCCAGTACCAGCATGGATGCCGTAGCCCTTGAGGCGGGCGTGTCGAAACTGACCGTCTACAGCCACTTCACCGACAAAGAGACTTTGTTCACCGCCGCCGTGGTGGCGACGTGCGAGGAGCAGCTGCCGGTGATGTACTTCGAGCTGCCCGAGGGTATGCCAGTCGAGACGGTGCTGCTGAATATCGCACGCGGTTTTCATCGGCTGATCAACAGCGAGGAGTCGGTGAACCTGCACCGCCTGATGATGACCACCGGCAATCAGGACGTGAAACTCTCACAGATTTTCTTCGACGCCGGGCCCATGCGCATGCTCCAGGGCATGGAACGCTTGCTCAGCAAGATCGACCAGAGTGGCGCCCTGAGCATCGATAAACCCTTTACCGCGGCCGAACACTTCTTCTGCCTGCTCAAGGGCACGGCAAATTTTTGCCTGCTGTATGGCTGCGGCGGGCAACTGAGTGAAACAGCCGCCGAAGCCCATGTGCAGGAGGTGGTGGGGTTGTTTATGCGGGCTTACAGGCCTTGAACATCAGGGCTTGAGCGCTTTCTTGGGATAGATGTCATACCGGCTGGACTTGCCATCCAGCGCATGGCTCGGCTTTGGCCCTTCGATGCACGGCGCCTTGCGCGGGCGTTTGACCACTACACGGTGACTGGCCAGCGCCAGGGCGGCGGCCAGCAAGGCCGGTGCGTCCGGGTCATCGCCCACCAGCGGCCGAAACAGGCGCATTTCCTTCTTCACCAAGGCGGTTTTCTCACGATGAGGAAACATCGGGTCGAGGTAGATCACCTGCGGCGGCTCGCCTTCCCAGTTGAGCATTACGTCGATGGAGTTGCCCTTGAGCAGCTTCATGCGTGCCACGATCGGCGCCACCTCAAAATCATCTGCACCGCGCGCCAGGCCATCTTCGAGCAAGGCGCCGATCAACGGTTGGCGCTCGATCAGGCTCATCTGGCAACCAAGGCTGGCCAGCACAAACGCGTCCTTGCCCAGGCCGGCCGTGGCGTCCAGCACCCGTGGGCGCACGCCTTGGGCCACGCCTACGGCTTTGGCAATCATCTGCCCGCTGCCGCCACCGTAGAGTCGACGATGGGCCGCACCGCCTTCAACAAAGTCCACCCGCACCGGTCCTGGCGCGTCAGGCCCGAGCTGTTGCAGCTGTAGGCCATGCTCGCCAACTTGCAGGGAAAAGTCCGCGTCCGCGAGCTGTAAAGGCAAGCCAAGCAGCGCTGCCCATTGCTCGGCGCGGTCCTTGAAACCTTCGCCCAAGGCCTCGACCTGGATGCGGCTGGCCGCTGGTTGTTCGCTCATCAATCACTACGCTCAAAAATATTAAGGATCGGCAAACAACGGCCGATAAAAATAACAGTCAGGTATTTTGCCAGAGCTGAGCGTCGACCGAGAAAAATGTCAGACATTCTCCCCCTAACCATCGGTGTACTGCCGACCCACAACCACTACGGCCTGCGCAATACTCAAGCGCTGGCCGGGGTGAGTCATGTGTGGCAGGACTTCTTCGCCCGTGCGCTGGCCGAGCAGCTTGGCGATACGCCGGGCGCGCTCGCGGCCCAGGCGCCGGCTCCGGTGGATCCAGCGGTAGAACCCAGCGAAGGCGCTGACCTGTTGTCGCAGATCCTCACGCAGCGCGAGTGCGACGTGAAAGACACCGAAATCGCTCCGCCTGAGCCACTGTTCCTGCCGATCGCCGAATTCGAAACCGAGTTGCTGCCACCGGCTGCGACACCGTTCCCGGACGCAGAAATCGTCGCCCAGCAACGCCAGCAGAACTTTGAAAGCGGCTGGGTACGCCCCATCGTTCTCACCGCCGGCCAACCGCTGCCCGAGCCAAGCCCGGCGCCGCAACCTCGCCCTCTGCATTTGCCGATTGCCGAGTTCGAACTGGACCTGCTGCCGCCGCCCGCCACGCCGTACCCGACTGAAGAACTGGTGGCCCAGCAAAAGGCCCTGGACTTCGACTACTACTGGGCACGCCCACTGATCGCCAACAACCTGCGCCTGGCCGCCTGAACCTCAGCGACAGACCCACCACCGCCCCATGTCCAGATGGAAATGGTTGCGGTGCGCGGCGTTGTAGTCCGGGCTCAACACCACGTTGAAATCATCACAGGCGCTATCGCGCACCTGACGCAAAAACCGTGCGCTGTCGCCCTCCCCCGGCCAATCCTTGAGCACGCTGATACTGCGCCCATCCGCCAGCCGAAACCCGGCGATATCCAGGGCATTGGCCGACGCGTGCTGACTGAGCCGCCCCTCGGCACGACCATAGATATTGCGGCACGCAAAGCTGCCCAGGTGATCGACCCGCGTGACCGCCTGGCCGAACACCGCCTGCGCCGCCGGTTGCAGGCTGTGACGCTCAAACAGCGCGAAGGCCACTGCCAACGGGCAACTGGCGAGAAAGCTGCTGCTCAAGGCCACGCCTGCGCCCTGCACGCGCAAGGTGTTGCGCAAAGGACACGCGGCGTCGGCGGGCGTGTCGGCCTGATGGCTGACGCGCAGGCCGGAGGTTTTCAGCACCTGGTCGCACAACGCCGGATCCTCCTGCAAACGCCCCAGCTTGTAGCGAGTCAACAGGTTAGGCGTGGCACGCACGTCCAGCGGCGCCCAGGGGTTCCATTCAGCCGGCAGCGGCACCCAGCCTCGCCATACGCCCACGCCAATCGCGCCGACAAGCAGCAGTAACACGGCCAGTACTTTGAGAAAACGCACCGCTTAGTCCTTGAAGAACTGATTGGCTTGGCTGAAGGGCATCGAGCGTTCGGTGAAGGTAAAGGTGCCGAGTTCATAGACTTCCTGGGCCGCCCGGTAGAACTCACCATAGGCCGCCAGCGCCATGGCCGATCCCACACTGATGCGCTTGACCCCCATCGCGCTCAGTTGCGCCACGCTGAGTTTCAGCCCACCGGACATCAACACATTCACTGGTTTTGGCGCCAGCGCCTTGACCACCGCCAACACCTCCTCGGCGCTGCGCAGGGCGGGTGCATACAGCACGTCGGCACCCACTTCGGCGTAGGCTTGCAGGCGGCGAATGGTGTCAGGCAGATCCAGCCGACCATGCAGGAGGTTTTCCGCACGGGCCGTCAGAGTGAAAGGAAATGGCAGACTGCGCGCGGCGGCGACGGCGGCTTCCACACGTTGGACGGAGAGGTCGAAGGCATAGATCGGGTCAGCGGCGATGCCCGTGGCGTCTTCGATGGAGCCGCCGACGATGCCGCTCGCCGCCGCACGCAGGATGGTCTGGGCACAGCCTTCGGGGGTATCGCTGAAACCGTTTTCCAGGTCGGCCGCCACCGGCAGTGCGGTGGCCTTGGCGATCATGGTGGCATTGAGCAAGGTGTCTTCCAGGGACAGCGCGCCTTCCGCATCCGGGCGCCCCAGGCTGAACGCGTAACCCGCACTGGTGGTGGCGAGGGCTTCAAAGCCGAGGCTGGCGAGCATCACGGCGGAGCCCGCGTCCCAAGGGTTGGGCATCACAAAGGCGCGATCACGCTCGTGCAAGGCCTTGAAGGTTTCGGCGCGTCGGGTTTGGGCATCCATGACTGACTCCTGGCGGGAAAAGGAGCCCTAGAGTAACCCCAGTTGTTCGGCTTCGGGTTGCCGATCCAAGGTGGGCAGCGCAGGCAGGCCGGGCAAACGCGCCATCAACTGGGCGTGGAAACGCATGGCCAGTTGTGCGGCCAAGCGGTTATCCGAGGTGTGCAGGAACACATAGGGCGTGCGGCCCTCTTCGATCCAGCCGGCAACTTTTTCCACCCACGGGACCAGGAACGGGTCGTTGGCCTCAAGCTCCGGATGGCCGATAAATCGCACCTGGGGAAACTGGGTCAGCGCTGCCGGGCGTGCAGGCACCTTGGGCTTTTTGGATTGGGCATGCAGCACCGCTGCCGAGGTGGACGTGCAACTGAACAACGCACGCGGATCGAGGCAGATACGTTCGACACCCCGGTCACGCAGCAGACGGTTGAGCATGCGCTCGGCATCGCCCTTGGCGAAGAACTCCGGGTGACGCACTTCAACGGCCAACGGGCGTTCCAGGCCATCAATAAAACCGGCCAGTTCAGCCAGGCGTTGTGGCGAGAAACTCGCCGACAGTTGCAGCCACAACGGTGAAACCCGCTCACCGAGCGGGCTCATCAAACTGACAAAACTTTCGGCCGCAGGCAATTGCTCACGCAAGTCGCCGCCATGGCTGATATCACCGGGGAATTTGGCGGTGAAGCGAAAATCGTCAGGCATGATTTCAGCCCAGCGCTGCACGGTAGCGACGGAAGGTCGGGCATAAAAAGTAGTGTTGCCTTCAACGGCGTTGAAGACTTGGGAATAGAGGGCCAGGTAATCGCTGGAACGCGCATCGGCGGGATACAGGTACTCGCGCCAGGCGTTTTCACTCCAGGACGGGCAACCGAGGTAGTAAGGCAGGCGCATCAGATGTGGATGTCGAGGCCCAGCACTTCCATATCCCATTCGACAAAGCCGGCGGTGGTCAGGTAGCTGGCCAGGGCGGTGGCAACGCTTTTGCTCATGGAGCGCGGGAAGACCATATCTTGTTGGCGGGCCGGAAGGCCGCTGATGCGTGCCTGGGAGTTGGGCTGTGCATCGGGCTGGACTTCGATAAAGTCCGGTGAGTCTTCGACGGACTCGTCTACCGTGACGTTTGCCTTACGCGGCTTGCGCTTGATTGGGTAGGACTGTGAGGAAAAGCCGTCTATACGCATCGATGCGAACTCGGTATCGGTGATGGCATTTTAGTGGCGCAATCCGTAGCGCGCAAATGCTCTGGTGATAACTAGAACACATATTTTGAAAAAGGTTTAAAAGCAGGGGCAAATTCTGACGATTGGCGCCGGATTGCATCAAATTGCCACCACTTTTGATGTCACACGATTCCCCGCTCTGCTTTGGTTTGCGCCACTTTGTCGCGCAGATAAACCGGTGCAGCCTGATCAGCGGCAATTGCCTCACCGCGCTCGAAAGCAAAACGCGCAAGGGTCAGCAAGTCTTCGGCGTGAGGCAACATGGCGGCGTCCTGGCCAACCAACTGGACGCCGATACGCTCGCCATAACCCCAGCCGTGCCGGCACCGAACCAATCGCCACTGGCATCGTCCGGCAACACCGACGACTCCGGTGGCTGCACGGCCTCCACACCCACCAGGCGCATTTCGCCAGCCGTTTCGCGGTAGCAGCCCCAGTACACCTCATCCATCCGCGCATCGATGGCCGCGGCCACTTGCGAAGCACCGTGCTCACGCCATGCGCGCTGAGCCAGCACGGCAAGGTTGGACACCGGCAATACCGGGCGTTCCAGCGCAAATGCCAGGCCTTGCACAACGCCAATGGCGATCCGCACACCGGTAAATGCACCCGGACCACGACCAAAGGCGATGGCATCGACAGCGGCCAGAGTGGTGCCCGCCTCGTCCAGTAGTTGCTTGATCATCGGCAACAGCTTCTGCGCGTGCAGGCGCGGGATCACCTCGTAGTGGCTCGTAACGATGCCATTGTGCAGCAAGGCAACGGAGCAAGCTTCAGTCGCGGTGTCCAGGGCCAGCAGGGTGCTCATCGGTGTGGGTGTCCAAGTCGAAAAAAAAGTGCGCCAGTATAAACAACAACGCCCGCAAGCGGGCCGTTGTGTCGCACGCCGATCGAAGGATCAGCTCAGTGCTTGCAGCACCTTGGCAGTGATGGCTTCTACCGAGCCAACGCCAGGGATGTGGCTGTACTTCGGCTTGCCCTGGGCAGCGGACAGCTTCTGGTAGAAGTCCACCAGCGGCTTGGTCTGCGAGTGGTAGACCGACAGGCGATGACGCACGGTTTCTTCAGTGTCGTCTTTACGCTGCACCAGGTCTTCACCGGTGACATCGTCCTTGCCTTCAACCTTCGGCGGGTTGTAGACGACGTGGTACACGCGGCCCGAGCCTTCGTGAACGCGACGACCGGCGATACGCTGGACGATTTCTTCGTCTTCAACGGCGATTTCGACCACGGCGTCCAGCTCAACGCCAGCCTTCACCAGGGCTTCAGCCTGGGGAATGGTGCGTGGGAAGCCGTCGAACAGGAAACCGTTCTTGCAGTCTTCCTGGCTGATGCGTTCCTTCACCAGGTTGATGATCAGGTCATCGGAAACCAGGCCGCCGCTGTCCATCACGCTCTTGGCGATCAGGCCCAGCTCGGTGCCGGCCTTGACGGCCGCACGCAGCATGTCGCCGGTGGAGATTTGTGGAATGCCGAATTTTTCAGTGATGAACTTTGCCTGAGTACCTTTACCGGCCCCGGGAGCTCCCAGCAGAATGACGCGCATTGATGTGCTCCTCAATTTTTATATAGAGATGACGCTCGGATTCACCGCGTTGGGGCAAATCTCGTAGAAGTGTGGCTCGTAGCAATAGGATTCGGGCCGCCCAAACGGCCAAAGGCTGATCAAGATACACAGCAGGCCTTAACCACACAAGCCGCCAAAAGTCGCAGGAACCGCGCCAGGCATGCGTCATAGGTAGGGTGTGCCTGAGTGCAACCCGACGCTGTAAACGCCGACCGCCCTGTTCCGGGCGGCCGTCGTGGTTTATCTGCAAACCGTTGAGAACACGCAAAAAACCTCAGCCGGTGTTGCGCAAACCGGCGGCAATACCGGCCACGGACACCAGCAGCGCCTGTTCCAGAGGGCTGTCCTGGGCCGCTTCCTGCTGGCGCGAGCGAGCCAGCAACTCGGCCTGCAACAGGTGCAAGGGGTCAAGGTAGGTGTTGCGCAGGCGGATGAACTCCAGGGTGTCAGGACTATGGGCCAGCAGTTGCGACTGGCCAGTCAGGCCAAGCACCACGTCACAGGCCTGCGACAATAGGTCGCGCAAGTGCACACCCAATGGCAACAGATCCGGCTGGACCAAGCGCTCGTCATACAGGCGCGCGATATCGGCATCTGCCTTGGCCAGCACCATTTCCAGCATATCGATGCGGGTGCGGAAGAATGGCCATTGCTCACGCATCTGTCCCAGCAGTTCGCCCTCGCCGCGTTCCAGGGCCTTGCTCAACGCGGCTTCCCAGCCCAGCCACGCCGGCAGCATCAGGCGAGTCTGGGTCCAGCCGAAGATCCAGGGGATGGCGCGCAGGCTTTCTATACCACCGGCGCGGCGCTTGGCCGGACGACTGCCCAGCGGTAAACGGCCAAGCTCCTGCTCGGGGGTGGACTGGCGAAAATACTCGACGAATTGCGGATTTTCCCGCACCACCGCACGGTAAGCACTGACACCATCGGCGGCCAATTCGTCCATCAAGTGGCGCCAGGCCGGCTCGGGTGGAGGCGGTGGCAGCAGCGTCGCCTCCAACACGGCGGCCAGGTACAGGTTGAGGTTCTGCTCGGCAATGTCCGGCAGGCCGAACTTGAAGCGGATCATCTCGCCCTGTTCAGTGGTACGGAAACGCCCCGCCACCGACCCCGGCGGCTGCGACAGGATCGCCGCGTGGGCCGGGCCGCCGCCACGGCCGACGGTGCCACCGCGACCATGGAACAACAGCAGTTCCACCTGCTGCTCACGGCAGATATCCACCAACCGTTCCTGGGCGCGGTATTGCGCCCAGGCCGCGGCGGTGGTGCCGGCGTCCTTGGCCGAGTCGGAGTAGCCGATCATCACTTCCTGCGGGCCCTGCAAGCGCGCACGGTAGCCCGGCAGCAGCAACAGTTGCTCGATCACCGGGCCGGCGTTATCCAGGTCGGCCAGGGTTTCGAACAGCGGCACCACGCGCATCGGCCGCTGAACGCCCGACTCTTTAAGCAACAACTGTACCGCGAGCACATCCGACGCAGCCCCGGCCATGGAGATGACATACGAGCCCAGCGATGCAGCCGGCGCGGCGGCCACCTCCTTACAGGTGTTGAGCACTTCGGCCGTGTCCGCCGATGGTTTGAAATAGCTCGGCAGCAGCGGTCGACGGTTGGCCAGTTCCTTCATCAAAAAGCTGATGCGTGCGTCTTCGTCCCACTCTTCGTAACGACCCAGGCCCAAGTAATCGGTGATTTCGGTCATGGCCGCCGAATGGCGACTGGAGTCCTGGCGCACATCCAGCCGCACCAGGAACAGGCCAAAGGTGACGGCCCGGCGCAGGCAATCGAGCAACGGGCCATCGGCGATCACGCCCATGCCACACTCATGCAGCGACTGGTAGCACAGCTCCAGCGGCTCCAACAGATCGCGGTTGTTCTGCAACACCTCGGCCGGTGCCGGCGTGCTGCTGCTCAACGCGGTGTGCGCCCACTGGCGTGTGGCACGCAGGCGTTCGCGCAGTTGCTTGAGCACGGCGCGGTAGGGTTCGACACTGTCGCCCACTTTGGCCTGCAATGCCGGGCTGGCGCGTTGCATCGACAGCTCGGAGGCCAAATGATCGATATCGCGCAAATACAGATCGGCGGCCATCCAGCGCGCCAGCAGTAGCACTTCGCGGGTGACCGGCGCAGTGACATTCGGGTTGCCGTCGCGGTCGCCGCCCATCCACGAGGCAAACCGAATCGGCGCGGCTTCCAGCGGCAGGCGCAGGCCCGTGGCAGCGTGCAAGGCCTGATCAGCCTTGCGCAAGTAATTGGGGATGGCGTGCCACAGCGAATGCTCAATCACCGCAAAGCCCCACTTGGCTTCATCCACCGGGGTGGGTCGGGTGCGGCGGATTTCTTCGGTGTGCCAGGCTTCGGCAATCAACCGTTGCAGGCGTTGGCGGATCTGTTCGCGCTCGGCGGTGGTGAGGTCGCGGTGATCCTGCAGCGCCAGTTGCGCGGCGATGGCATCGTATTTCTGGATCAGGGTGCGGCGCGCCACTTCGGTGGGGTGGGCGGTAAGGACCAGTTCGATCTCAAGTCGCCCCAACTGGCGCGCCAGGGATTCATTGCCATGACCTTCGCTTTGCAGGCG
Source organism: Pseudomonas cyclaminis (assembly GCF_015163715.1). GTDB lineage: Bacteria > Pseudomonadota > Gammaproteobacteria > Pseudomonadales > Pseudomonadaceae > Aquipseudomonas > Aquipseudomonas cyclaminis. The sequence continues at coordinate 9,738 of NZ_JADDUM010000023.1, read as the reverse complement.
GGCGAGCAATTCAGGCAACACACGGGATTCAAACGGCGCCGGTTGCGACTCATCGCGTCGGTGAATCAATTGGTACTGCTCGGCGATATTGGCCAGATTGAGGAACTGGTTGAAGGCCCGGGCTACGGGCAGCAGTTCGTCTTCCTGCAATTGGTTGAGGCTGGTACTCAGCTCATCGCCAGCGCCGCGACGATCGGCCTTGGCGCCTTTGCGGATCTGCTCGATCTTGTCGAGGAAATCATCGCCGTACTGCTCTCGAATCGTGTTGCCCAGCAGTTCACCCAGCAGGTGAACATCCTCACGCAAGCGTGCATCGATATCACTCATCAGCCAATCTCCAGCCAGAAATCCGGGACGCGCAGGCGTGCCAGAGTGCCGTCAGCATCGTTTTATGACAAGACTTTAAACCTTGCAGCTTGCAGCTAGTCTCAACTGTGAGCCGCCGCGTTATCCATGCGTGCGACTGGTCACTCATCACCGCCTGCCATCCCAGGCTTTATTGAGGTTGCCATGAAAATTCGAGAACTGGCCCAGCATTGGGAAGAGAACGCCAAAGGTCGCTTGACCAAGACCGAGTACGCCATCCATCTGGATGTCGAGGCCGCCGCCCGGTTGGCGGCCATCGCCGAGATGTACCCCAAGCGCAACACCGAAGAACTGCTCGGTGAGCTGATCGGCGCCGCCCTTGAGGAGCTGGAAGCCAGCTTTCCCTACATCAAGGGGCAGCACGTCATCGCCACCGATGAAGAGGGCGACCCGCTGTATGAAGACGTCGGCCCGACGCCACGCTTTCTCACGTTGTCGCGGCGCTATCTGCATGATTTGTCGGCCAGTGCCGACGAACCCAAGCACTGACACCCCCTAGCTAACCCTTGTACACCGGGCCTCCCGGAGGCCGGTGTACTTCTGGGCGCAGCAAAAGTTCCAATTTTCTGCGCTGACCATTCAGTCAGTTATTTTTTTAGGCAAATCGCCATCTTCTCTGAACTATTCAAAAAAGCCGCCGGTCACAGCCAGTAAGCCATCACTTGGAACAGCCGTTTGAATCGGTGCCCCGCGCTTAACCGCAGAGCCCGCCACAGCTGACCACCTACGATGGATGTTGAAGTTTTTCAGGAGTTATCCAATGGAGTTGAAGACGATGAAGACCAGCACTGCCAAATCCTCGTTTAACCACCTGCGCGGGCTCAAATTGGCCGCGCTGGCAATCGGCACCAGCTTCGTTCTGGCTGGCTGCGCCGGCAACCCTCCGACCGAACAGTACGCCGTTACACAATCTGCGGTGAACAGCGCTGTCAGCGCCGGCGGCACCGAGTACGCGGCCGTAGAAATGAAGTCGGCCCAGGACAAGCTCAAGCAAGCCGAAATCGCGATGCACGACAAGAACTACGACGAAGCCCGTCGCCTGTCCGAACAAGCTGAATGGGACGCTCGCGTTGCAGAGCGTAAAGCTCAGGCCGCCAAAGCTGACCAGGCTGTGAAGGATTCTCAGAAGGCTGTTGACGAGCTGCGTAAGGAAGGCATGCGCCCGGCTGCTATCCAGCAGAAATAAGCCGCCGCCCCTGACTGCATCGCACCTGATATCGAATTGAAAGGACGACACGACTATGCGTAAACAATTGATGATCCCTGCCCTGCTGGCGATGAGCGTTGCCCTGGCGGCTTGCTCCACCCCGCCGAACGCGAACCTGGAAAACGCTCGGACCAACTTCTCGGCCCTGCAGGCCAACCCGAACGCCACCAAAGTAGCGGCCCTGGAAACCAAGGACGCGCAAGATTGGCTGGACAAGGCTGACAAAGCCTACCGTGACAAGGAAGACCAGAAGAAGGTCGACCAACTGGCTTACCTGACCAACCAGCGCGTTGAAGTGGCCAAAGACACCATCGTGCTGCGCGAATCCGAAGCCAAGCTGAAAAATGCCGGCGACGAACGTGCCCGCGCCCTGCTGGACGCCCGTGATGCACAGATCAAGCAACTGCAAGACAGCCTGAACGCCAAGCAGACCGATCGCGGTACCTTGGTGACCTTCGGTGATGTGCTGTTTGCTACCAACAAGGCCGACCTGAAATCCAGCGGTCTGGTCAACATCAACAAACTGGCGCAATTCCTCCAGGAAAACCCGGATCGCCAGGTGATCGTTGAGGGTTACACCGACAGCACTGGCGCCGATGCCTACAACCAGAGCCTGTCGGAGCGCCGTGCTGCTTCGGTACAGGTTGCACTGATCAAGATGGGCGTTGACCCACGCCGCATCGTGGCCACCGGCTACGGCAAGGAATACCCGGTTGCCGACAACGGCAGCGTGTCGGGCCGTGCCATGAACCGCCGCGTTGAAGTAACCATTTCCAACGACAACCAGCCGGTCAAGCCACGTTCGTCCATGGCGAACTGATTAATCGATGCTGAAAAAAAACCCACCTGACGGTGGGTTTTTTGTGTCTGTCAGACTTGGACCTGACGACCGTTATCACTGTCCGGCATCATCGCCTCCATCCCTTGGCGCCCACTCATCATCTTCCTCATCTGATCAGCGTCAGGCTGACCACCCGAACCACCAGATGAACCTGATCCGCCACCGCCCTGAGCGCCACCGGCGCCGCCGGAGAGCAGTTCGAGCAGCTTTTTGACCAGCTCCGGGTCTATTTTGTCCTTTTGATTACCAGCGCCTTCCGCGCCATCTTGCCCCAGGTTTTCCTGGCTCCTTGCCATTTTCAACATATTGGTTATAGCACTAATGCCACTCATATTTACACTCCAGGGTCCATACTCATAAGTTGTTTGCCAGTCGTACTGACAAGCTAGTCAGTGGCAACTTACGAAAAACGGTTCCAGATATGTCCGGCTATTTGGGATGACGAACCTGCTATTGCTGCAACTGCGGCGTTTCCTGCCCCATGCAACGCACGGCCTGTTTCTTGTTGTTCACCAGCACGCCGCTCAAGCCCTTCTGCTCCGTATCGAACATCACCAGTACCCCATCGACGCACTGCGCCACTTGGGCCGCTGGGGTGAGGGAGATCTTGTAGTCCTCGCCGGGTACGGTCTTGAGCATGGTGAAGTCACTGAGCAGTAACGCATCTTCCGGTTTGGCGAAGTGCAGGTAGCCGTAGTACCACAGGCAGCCGACGGTGCCGATGATGGTGCCGATACCGGTGAGAATCAGCGGGATCATGTTGCGTTCTTCGCTCATTGCGGGCTCTCTGATGAGTCAACTTTAGGAATGGGGTAGTTTGGAATCTCGCCCAGGCGACGCAGGCCGTTGAAGTGCTGCGGGTCGTCCAGGTAGCGCAGCATCACGGTTTGCCAGGTCTTGTCGGCAAAGGTCTGCACATGGCCGCCCCGGGTCAACTGCAACACCCTCGGCGGTGGCGCGGCCTGGTACAGACGGATGCCATTGGACAGCGGCACGATCGGGTCATCCAGGCTGTGGAACAGTAGTTTCGGTACGCCCGTCAGTTGCGGCATGGCGTTGATCGCACTGTCGGCGTCGGGCACCAGCCAGGACAAGGGCACCTGGAACGGCCATGTTAACCAGGAGGTGCTGAGGGCGAATTGTCCTACGTCACGATAACTGGCAGGCACGCCATCCAGCACCAGCGCCTTGAGCCGGGCCTGGCGCTCCGGGTGCGCCGCCAGGTAATGCACCGCCAACGCGCCGCCCAGGCTTTGGCCGAGGACAATCAGCGGCCGGCCCTGGGTTTCGGGCGCCGTGTCGAGCCAACTGAACGCCGCATCCACGTCCTGATAGATTGCCGGCAACGACGGGGTGCCCTCGGACAAGCCATACCCGCGATAGTCCACCAGCAGCACTTGATAGCCCTGCTCCGGCAACCACCAACTGCCGCCCAGGTGCCAGGCCAGGTTGCCGCCATTGCCGTGCAGGTGCAGCACCGTGCCTTTGACCGGCACACCCGCCTTGGCCGGCAGCCACCAGGCGTGCAGCTTCACGCCGTCAGCCGTGGTAAGAGTCACGTCGCGGTACGCCAGGCGAGCCTTTTCCGGGGTAAAGGGCAGGCCGGGCTCGGGGTAGAACAGCAGCGAACTGCAGCCGTTCAAGGCGAGTAGCAGGCACAGAATGCCGAGGATTCTCATCCGTTGAAGCCTCGTGAATAACCGCGTTTAAAGGATATTGGAGTAGTCCGCCTCGATCCGATCCAGGCTCAGGTGGTTGAGGAAGTTGGAGAAGCACATCCACGCCGCCAGCGCGTTCATATCGCGGAACTGCTCAGGCAGATACTTGGGTGGCACCACCAGGCCTTCATCCACCAGTTGGCGCAGGGTGCGCATGTCTTCCAGGGTGGTCTTGCCGCAGAACAGCAGCGGCACCTGTTCCAGCTTGCCTTTGCGCACGGCCAGCTGGATGTAGTTGTAGACCATGATAAAGCCCTTGAGGTAGGACAAATCCTTGGTAAACGGCAGGCCGTTCGGCACCGAGCCACGGAATACGCGGCTGGCGTTGCCGTAGCTTTCGGCCATTTCAAAGCCTTGCTCGCGGAAAAATTCGTACACCTGCAGGAAGTCGGCGCCCTCTTCCACCATGTGGATGGCGCGGGTGCGGTTGGTCAGTTTGCGCAGGCGACTGGGGTAGGAGGCGAAGGTGATGATCTCCATGAGGATCGCCAGGCCTTCCTGGGTCACGGTGGACGACGGCGGGCCCTTGGACAGGAAGGTGCAGATCGGCTGGTTCTGGCCGTTGAGGGTGGTGCCGACGTGCACCAGGCCTTCATGCACTTCCAGGGCGCGCACGTCGCGATTGTTGAACATCGCATCGGCGCGGATCTTGATGTAGTCGGCACCCGCCGCCGCGTCGGCGACGATGCCGTCGGACTCGAAGACGCGGATGGTCTCTTCCGCCTCGCCGAATACCTTGTTCAAGCGGGTTTGCAGCAGGGCGACGGCGTCCTTGGCGGTGAGGGTCTTGGCTTCGTCCTTGAGGTCGCCACGGCCATCAATATTATTCAGGTAGTCGGAGAGCATCAGGCCCAGGTCGGCCAGGGTCGGGTCGCCAGCATGGAAGGCATCGGAGGCAGCGCCGTACAACTCCTGGGAAATCAGGCCGAAGTCCTCGGTGCCGCGTGCTTCGAGCATACGCACCACCATGCGGTACTCGCGGCACATGCGCCGCATGATCTGCCCCACCGGGCTGAACTGGCCGAGGCGGCGAGTGATATCACGCTCAATGTTCTGGAACTCCAGCTTCACCGCACTGGAGTCGAAGGACAGCGGCCGGTTCAGGTAATAGTCGCGGTCCACAGCGGGCATTGCCTTGCCCTTGGCCTTGAGGAATCCCTGGCGAATGTTGTCGTCCCACTTCACGGCGTCGAGGACGCGAATCGGTGTTTGCGCCAGCACAATGCGATCGGACAAGGTGCGTATCGTCTGCTGGTAATCGTCCACCGGGTGCTTCCTTCTTTAAACGTTATTTGCCCGCACGCCGGTAGCGCACGGCTTCAACGAACACATCGGCATTGGCCGGGTTGTCCAGGTAGGCAAACACCTGGTCCATCGGGCTATCCACCAACACGCCGTCGCCTTCGACGGTTTCTACCGTATGACCACGCAACGCCTGTTGGCCGATGGCCTGGTGGATCTGTTCCAGATCCAGGTTGTAGACCACCAATTCGTGCTTTTCGTCGAATTCGAAGCCGGCCAGGATAAAATTCCCACCGAGCTTTGTAGGCAACGGCGCCGACAGGTACCAGCGGTTGCCATGGCGCGACACGCTGAACAGGTACTCGTCGCGCTGCTCCGGCGTGGCCTTAGGGTAGCTCACGGCTTTGTAACGGTGCTCACCGGCACGCGTGATGTGCAGGTTGAGCGGCTCGCCCCAGGCATTCTTGCTGGACCATTGGCCCAGCAACTCATCCGGCGCCGCTTCACGGGTTGCCAGCGGCTCCTTGAAGGTCACCAGGCAACCACTGAGCAGCAGGAACGACAAGGCGATTACTGCGGTGCGCCAGGTTTTCATCAGACACCCTCCGGTGTCAGACCGAGGCCAACACCAAATGCATGTAACGCTTGAGGATCTCAAGCATCTCTTCACCGGTCAGAGGCTCTGCGCCGCCCAACAGGCCCTGATATTCCATCCGACTGATAATCGCCGTCAACACCTTGGCGTCCTGCTGCGGTTCGCGGGAGCCCAGGACCTGGAAAAACTGCCCGGTGCCCTGCAACAAAATCTGCTGGTGGGAGCGCACCAGTTCGGCCAGGCGCGGGTTCAGCAGTGCCTCCTGGCGGAACGCCTGTTCAGCCATCAGGTATTCGCGGCGGTTGATCAGTTGGCGCTGCACATAGTCGGCGGTCAGGCGCGCGATGTCATCTGCCAGCTGTGAGCGCGACTCCGGGCTGCCATCGCCGTAGGCGACCATCTCGCGCAACAGGCCTTCGTTACGCACCCACAGCTTGCCCATGAAGGCGGCGCTGCGTTCGACGTATTGGGCGAAGGTATCGGTGAGCAGGTCATCGATGTCTTTGAAGTAGTAGGTGGTCGCCGACAGCGGCACACCCGCCTCCGCCGCCACCGCCCGATGGCGCACGGCACGCACGCCTTCGCGCACCACGATGCGCATGGCCGCATCGAGAATGTCTTGCCTGCGTTGCTCGCTGCCCCGACGGCTGGCCTTACGGCCCTGGTACTGGACGCTTTCAGCCACGGCAGCAGCAATGCCGGCGGCGCCTTCTTGTGCGATTACGCGGTTCACGACACACATCCTTGAATAGATCAAAACCTGGCGCTGTTTGCTTGACGCTTAAAAACGCCACATAAAAAAGCCGCCTTATAAAAGGCGGCTTCGGATTTCGCTACGTTTACACTTCTGGCCGCATATGCGGGAACAGGATCACATCGCGGATCGACGGCGAGTTGGTCAACAACATCACCAGACGATCAATGCCGATGCCTTCGCCGGCAGTTGGCGGCATGCCGTATTCCAGGGCACGCACGAAGTCGGCGTCGTAGTGCATGGCTTCGTCGTCGCCAGCGTCCTTGTCGGCCACCTGGGCCATGAAGCGCTCGGCCTGGTCTTCGGCATCGTTCAGCTCGGAGTAGGCGTTGGCGATTTCGCGGCCGCCGATGAACAGCTCGAAACGGTCGGTGACGTTCGGGTTGTCATCGTTGCGACGGGCCAGCGGCGACACTTCGAACGGGTACTGGGTAATGAAGTGCGGCTGTTCCAGCTTGTGCTCGACCAGCTCTTCGAAAATCATCACCTGCAATTTGCCCAGGCCTTCAAAACCCAGCACCTTGGCGCCGGCTTTCTTGGCGATGGCGCGGGCCTTGTCGATGTCGTTCAGGTCGTCGGCGGTCAGCTCAGGGTTGTACTTGAGGATCGAGTCGAACACCGACAGGCGCACAAACGGCTCACCGAAGTGGAACACCTTGTCGCCGTACGGTACGTCGGTGCTGCCCAGGACCAGCTGTGCCAGTTCGCGGAACAGTTCTTCGGTCAGGTCCATGTTGTCTTCGTAGTCGGCGTAAGCCTGATAGAACTCCAACATGGTGAATTCCGGGTTGTGACGGGTCGAGACGCCTTCGTTACGGAAGTTGCGGTTGATCTCGAACACCTTTTCAAAACCACCAACCACCAGGCGCTTGAGGTACAGCTCAGGCGCGATACGCAGGAACATTTCCAGGTCCAGCGCGTTGTGGTGGGTTTCGAACGGCTTGGCTGCGGCACCACCGGGGATGGTCTGCAGCATCGGCGTTTCCACTTCCAGGAAGTCACGCTGCATCAGGAAGCTGCGGATGTGGGCGATGACTTGGGAACGGACACGGAAGGTCTGGCGCACGTCTTCGTTGACGATCAGGTCAACGTAGCGCTGGCGGTAGCGCTGCTCGGTGTCGGTCAGGCCGTGGTGCTTGTCCGGCAGTGGGCGCAGGGACTTGGTCAGCAGGCGCACGCTGGTCATCTCGACGTACAGGTCGCCCTTGCCGGAACGGGCCAGGGTGCCTTCGGCTGCGATGATGTCGCCCATGTCCCAGGTTTTCACCGAGGCCAGGGTTTCTTCAGGCAAGGTCTTGCGGTTGACGTAGACCTGGATACGCCCAGTCATGTCCTGGATCACCATGAACGAGCCGCGGTTGAGCATGATGCGACCTGCCACCTTGACCGGGATCGCAGCCTCTGCCAGCTCTTCCTTGGTCTTGTCCGCGTACTGTTTCTGCAAGGCATCGCAGTAATTGTCGCGGCGGAAGTCGTTGGGGAAGGCATTGCCCTTGGCGCGCTCGGCAGCAAGCTTTTCCTTGCGCAGGGCGATCAGGGAGTTTTCTTCCTGTTGCAGGGCTTGCGGGTCGAGTTGTTGGTCGCTCATGTCTTTTGAAATTCCATCACAGGTTCGTTGCCCTCAGCCTACGGCTGAGGATCGCGGGCAAGCCCGCTCCTACAGGTTCTTTAGAGGCCGGACTTCAGGCTGGCTTCCAGGTATTCGTCGATATCGCCGTCGAGTACCTTGTCGCAATCGCTGCGCTCGATATTAGTGCGCAGATCCTTGATCCGCGACGCATCGAGCACGTACGAACGGATCTGGTGACCCCAGCCGATATCCGACTTGGTGTCTTCCAGCGCCTGGGAAGCGGCGTTGCGCTTCTGCATTTCCTGCTCGTACAACTTGGCCCGCAGCATTTTCATGGCGGTGTCCTTGTTCGCGTGCTGGGAACGTTCGTTCTGGCAGCTGACCACGGTGTTGGTCGGTACGTGGGTAATACGTACGGCCGAGTCGGTGGTGTTTACGTGCTGGCCACCGGCACCGGAGGAGCGGTAGGTGTCGATGCGCAGGTCGGCCGGGTTGATCTCGATTTCCACCTTGTCGTCGATCTCTGGCGAGACGAACACCGCCGAGAACGAGGTGTGGCGACGGTTGCCGGAGTCGAACGGGCTCTTGCGCACCAGGCGGTGCACGCCGATTTCGGTACGCAACCAGCCAAAGGCGTATTCACCCTTGATGTGCACGGTCGCGCCCTTGATACCAGCCACTTCACCGGCCGACAGTTCCATGATGGTCGCGTCGAAACCGCGTTTGTCGGCCCAGCGCAGGTACATGCGCAGCAGGATGTTGGCCCAGTCCTGGGCTTCGGTGCCGCCGGAGCCGGCCTGGATGTCCAGGTAAGCGTTGTTCGGGTCCATTTCATGGCTGAACATGCGGCGGAATTCGAGTTTGGCGAGGTTCTCCTCCAGACGGGCCAGCTCGGCGACGACATCGCCCACTGCGCCTTCGTCGTTTTCTTCGACGGCCATGTCCAGCAGGTCACGGCAATCGGCCAGACCGGTGTTCAGTTCGTCGAGGGTGTCGACGATCTGCGCCAGCGCGGCGCGCTCGCGGCCCAGCTCTTGGGCGTATTCGGGTTTGTTCCAGACAGCCGGATCTTCAAGCTCGCGATTGACTTCGGTCAGACGCTCATGCTTTTGATCGTAGTCAAAGATACCCCCGAATAGTTTCGGAGCGCTCGGACAGGTCCTTGATGGTGTTCAGGATCGGGTTGATTTCCATGGCGGGCAGCACTCGTTGGCGAACTTTTGAAAGCCGGCGAGTATAACGGCAAACGGGGGGGAGCGGCAGCCCGCTGGGCGAAAAGGCCTATTGGGGGCATATCCGTTTTTTGGGTAACGGCGGCTTAGGGTTCCGCCCTTACGGCGGGTCACTTTCGAAAAGCGCGAAAGTAACCAAAGCGCTCTTGCCCCAACACTCGGCACCTCGCCTAGGCTCGGTGTGCCCGAACGAAGGCTTGAATCCGTGGGCCG
>NZ_JADDUM010000229.1 GCF_015163715.1 Pseudomonas cyclaminis | reverse complement strand
CGCCCCCGCGCAAGATCGGCTCGGCGGCGGCGGTGTCGTAGACGCCGTCCTTGAGCAGCCACTTGGCAATATGCACCGCAACCACCTCGCCCAGCACCAGCCAGCTCGGTACCAAGCCTTTGTCGGCGCGTTGCAGCTGGATGATCTGCGTCACCTTGCATTCGAATGACACCGGGCTTTCGCCCACCCGTGGCACGGCGACGATTGTCGAGGCCACTGGCGTCAGGCCGGACAACTCGAACTCATTCACGTCTGGCGAGACCGCCGCGCAACTCTGGTTCATCTGCTCGGCCAGCGGGCGGGTAGCGAGGTTCCACACGAACTCGCCGGTCTGTTCGATGTTGTTCAGGCTGTCTTTGCGCCCGACACTGGAAAACCCAATGATCGGCGGAATGTAGTTGAACGCATTGAAAAAACTGTAGGGCGCCAGGTTCAGGCGGCCTGCGTTGTCGTGGGAGGAAATCCAGCCGATGGGCCGTGGACCGACGATGGCGTTGAACGGATCATGGGGCAGGCCGTGGCCGTTGGCGGGTTCGTAGAAATGGATATCGTCAGACATGGGCCGGGTTCCTGCTACGCAATTCTGGGAGGCGGTCATAGTGCAACCCGTGGCAGCGAATTTCCATTGGCCCATGGAATTTTCATTCATCGCCCACCTATTTTTCACAGCGCCCCGTTCAGTCTGCGCCCAAGGTCGACACCCCCATAAGTCGGCCATTGAAAGACTGAATCCCGGAGCCTTCTACCCCATGAATAAACTTCCTCAGATCACCCTGGCGTTCTGGGTCATGAAAATCTGCGCAACCACCCTGGGCGAAACCGCCGGGGACTTGTTGTCGATGACCCTGAATGTCGGTTATGCGATCAGTTCGATGATTTTGATCAGCGTGTTCCTGGTCACTCTGGTGACGCAACTCTGGTCGAAAACCTACAACCCGGTGCTGTACTGGATCGTGATTTTGTCCACCAGCACGGCCGGCACCACCATGTCCGACTTTATGGACCGCACCCTGGGTTTGGGTTACGCCACGGGGTCGATGATCCTGATCGTGATCCTGATGATCATTTTCGCGTTGTGGCACCTCAGCGGTGACTCGCTGAACGTGAGCAAGGTGCAGACCTTCCGGGGTGAGTTGTTCTATTGGATGGCGATTCTGTTTTCCAACACCCTCGGCACGGCGTTGGGCGATTTCCTGGCGGACGATTCGGGGTTGGGCTTTGCTGGCGGGGCCCTGTTGATCGGCTCGACCATCGCCGCAGTGGTGGCGCTCAAATACTTCACGCAGATTTCGTCGGTGCTGTTGTTCTGGGTGGCGTTTGTGCTGACCCGGCCGTTTGGCGCGACGTTGGGGGATTTCCTGACCAAGCCCCATGAGAAGGGCGGCCTGGATTTTGGCACCATTGGTTCATCGGCGGTGTTGGCGGGAATATTGGTGTTGATGATTGCAGGGGCGTCGTATGCACAGCGGCGCTACGGGCGACGCGAGGTGGCGGAACTGCTCTGATTACCTAAACGATGTAAAACCAATGTGGGAGGGGGCAAACCCCCTCCCACATTTTT
>NZ_JADDUM010000228.1 GCF_015163715.1 Pseudomonas cyclaminis | reverse complement strand
GCTTGTTGTGGTGAGCGGGCTTGCCCGCGCTGGGCTGCGCAGCAGCCCCAATACCATTCGTCACAAGGTCTCGGGTGAGCGGGGTTGTTGAGTAATGGGGACGCTTCGCGCCCCAGCGCGGGGCAAGCCCGCTCACTACAAAAAGGTAGCTCGCCACAAGATATTGCCCAGAGAACATGCTCTAGCGCTGCGTCGTCAGCACTGCCCCATCCCCCCACGCCCCACCCAGCGCGGTGTACAGGTTCACCTCCGCCACCAACTGTGCCAGCCGATCCACGATCAGTGCCTGTTGCGCGCTGAACAGCGAGCGCTGGGCGTCGAGGAAGGTCAGGTTGCTGTCCACGCCGCTGCGATAGCGGTGTTGGGCCAAATCGTAATACGCCTGGTTGGCGGCGACGAAATCGCGCTGTGCATTGAGCTGGTCGGTAAAGGTCTGCCGGGCCGCCAAGCCGTCGGCGACTTCCTGGAAGGCGGTCTGGATGGATTTTTCGTACTGCGCCACCGTGATGTCTTTTTGCAGTTTGGCGTAGTCGAGGCTGGCGCGCAGGCTGCCGGCGTTGAAGATCGGCAGGTTGATTTGCGGCTGGAACGTCCAGCTGCCAGAGCCGTCCTTGAACAGCCCCGACAGTTCGGTGCTGGTGCTGCCGGCGTTGGCGGTGAGGCTCACCGACGGGAAGAACGCGGCGCGGGCGGCGCCGATATTGGCATTGGCGGCGCGCAGTTGGTACTCGGCCTGGAGGATGTCCGGGCGGCGTTGCAGCAGATCCGAGGGCAACCCGGCGGGCACGCGGGCCACCAGGTCATCCGCCAGTGGACGGGATGGCAACGCTTGATCCACCGGGCCACCCACCAGCAGCGCCAGGTTATTGAGGTCTTGCGCAACCTGGCGCTCGTACCGGGCCACGCTGGCGCGGGTGCTTTCGACGCTGGTGCGCGCTTGCACCACGTCCAGGGCCGACGCTTTACCGGCGGTTTTACTACGGCTGGTCAGGTGCAGGCTGTGGTCGTTGGCCGTCAGGGTTTGCCGGGCCAGGGCCAACAGTTCCTGGTCGGCGCGCCAGGAGAGGTACGCATTGGCGACGTTGGCCACCAGGCTCAATTGCGCGCTGCGCCGCGCTTCTTCGGTGCCCAGGTAGGTGAGCATTGCCTGCTCGCTGAGGCTGCGCACGCGGCCGAAAAAATCCAGCTCATAGGCGCTGATGCCGAGGGTGGCGGAATAGGTGGACGTGATCGCCGGCTTACCGGTGCCATTCACCTCCCCAGGCACACGCTGGCGGGAACCGGCACCGGTGGCGGATATCGCGGGGAACAGGTCGGCACGCTGGATACGGTACTGTGCCTGGAAGGCCTCGACGTTCAACGCGGCCACCCGCAGATCACGGTTGTTGAGCAACGCTTCGCGGATCAGCTGTTGCAGCGCCGGGTCATGGAACAGCTGCTGCCAGTCCGAGGAGGGCGCCAGCGTGCGGCCTGTGCCAGCGCATACACGCCCGCCTGCGGATACTGTTCTGGCGTCGGCGCCTCGGGCCGCTGGTACTCAGGGATCAGCGAGCAGCCACCGAGCACGAAGGCCATGCCGGCGAGGGTGAGTGTTCTCATCAAGCGCCCACCATCCACTTCGCCAACCCATGCCGGCCACTCACACCCAGCTTGGCGGCGGCGCGCTTGAGGTAGGTCTCGATGGAGCTGTTTTTCACGCTGAGCTTTTCCGCCATTTGTGGCACGGTGCCGCCGGTCAACAGGCCGAGGCACACTTCCTGCTCACGGGCCGACAGGGTGATGTCTCCAAGGGACAGGCGCTTGTAGAACTCGCGTTGCAATTGCGATTGCTCAAGCAGCGTATAGCTCGGCTCGGCCTGGGCCTGCGGTGCCTGGCGCAGCACGTGGGCGTGGCGTTCGATCAGCGGCAGCAGGGTGTCGGACAGGCACTTGAGAAACGACAATTGGGCCAGGGAAAACCCGCGCTCGCTCGGCGGCCGGTAGAACGAAATCACACAGCGCCGGTTGCCCTGGCGCGACACCAGGTTGCACTGGTGCGAGGTGCCGCGAGGGTGGGCACTGTTTGGTTTGGCGCTCATCTGGATCAGCAAGGGGTCCTGCATGCTGAGCATTTGCTGGAGCAGCGGGTGGTCGTCCAACGGGCGTACGGCCAGCGGCGCAGGCAAGTCCTGCTTCTGGCCAGCGCTGCCAAGGAGCTTGATATCGAGCACGCGGTCGCGCAGCTCGTCGAGGGTCCATTCACTGAGGTCCACCAGGTGGATCGGTATCCATTTGCTGACCAGATGCAGCATATGGTCGGCAAACGCCTCATGGCCGCTGTGTGCAATCAATTCACCCATTTCAGCGTAGAAATTCGGGCTCTGTGTGTTACCCATGCTGCGCTTCAAACTCATAACCATCTCATCCTTGATGTCGATAACCGTCAACGAACTCCCTGGGCCTCTGGGGGGCGATCCGTTCCTCATGAACGAGAGTCGGCACTCGAGATTTTATTTAGCCAGGGGATTTGTCCTACGTATGTAGCGGAAACGAGGGACACAAGCTGCCATAAAAACCACGTCATTAATTCGACGTTTCTGAGAGCTGTTTCCAGTCAAGAAAAACGCAGCGTAAATCCATTAACTACTTAAGATTATGATTTATATAGAAAATAGATTTTTTAAATTGCAGTTATAAAAAGCCAGCAGCGACCAGATGTAGTCGATGTCCTACAACTCTTTAATCGTTTCAGCAGTGAACCTTCAGCCAACCCGGATCCATCCATTTGAATGTCCGGGTTTCGGGTGACAGACAGCCCCCGACCCCCATGCTCAAATCCGGCAATTTCGCCGTAATGGGGCTCCCTGCGCGGCCAGTGCCTGACACCCATGAGAAGGATCTTATGCAGCAATTTCCCAACCTTCCGGCCAGCTTTCCCCTCACCTCGGCCCAACAGGACATCTGGCTTGATCAACTGCGGATGGGCGATTCACCGCTCTACAACATCGGCGGTTATGTCGACTTCGAAGGTGCGGTGGTGCCTGAATTGATCCAGCGCGCCGTCGAGCAATTGGTGGCCCGGCACGACGCGCTACGCACTCAACTGCACAATGATGACCACGGCCTGCCTCGACAAACCTTCGCCCCTGCGTTGGTGACCGAAGTGGCACAGCACGATTTCTGCGCACTGCCCGACCCGCATGCAGCGAGCCAGGCCCTGATGCAGGCGCACATGGCACGGCCGTATCAGCGGGAGGCGCGCCACTGTTCCATTTTTTCCTGGTCAAGCTCGCCGACAACCACTACCGGCTCGGTACCCAGGCCCATCATGTGATCCTCGACGGCTGGGGGTTTGGGCAGATGCTGCAATCGTTGGCGCACCTGTATACCGCTCTTGAACAAGGCTACCCACTCGAGCCACTGGCACCGTCCTATATCGACTTTATCGACGCCGACCAGCGCTACCGCGACTCAGCGCGCTTCGCCCGCGACCGCGCCTACTGGCTGGATAAATACCAGGTGCTGCCGGAGCCTTTGTTCCCGTCGAGGTACGTCGCCCAGACAACCAGCAACACCCTGGCGCAACCCTTTCCCATCGTGCTGCTCAAGCGCATGGAACAGGTGGCCAGCCGTTACCAGGCGTCGGCGTTCCATGTGCTGCTGGCGGCGATGTATGTGTATTTCAGCCGCACCGCCCAGCGCCCGGAGTGGGTGGTAGGGCTGCCGATTCTGAACCGTTCCAACGCACGTTTTCGCGCCACCGTGGGCTTGTTTGCCCAGGTCAGCGCAGTGCGTTTGCAGTTCGATGAACACCTGCCGTTCGGTGCCTTGGTGCGCGGCGTGCGCGACCAGCTCAAGCAGGATTTCCGTCACCAGCGTTTCCCGTTGAGCGAGATGAACCGCGAGCTGGGCCTGCACCGTGCGGATCGCGCCCAACTGTTCGACTTGTCGGTGTCGTTCGAGCAGGACGCCCATGAACTGCGCTACGGCGCCACCCAGGCCCGGGCGATCAAGGTGTCCAACCACCATGAAGCGCTGCCGATCGCCTTCCACCTGCGCAGCAACCGCCACCAGGACACCGCAAGTCTGCATTGCGTCTACAACGAAGCGTACTTCCAGCACGACGAGGTGTTCGCCTTGACCCAGCGCTTTACCTGGTTGCTGGAGCAGGGGCTGGATAACACCGAGTTGCCAGTCGGCGCGTTCTCCATGGTCACGCCCGCCGAACAGGCCCTACTGCACCAATGGAACGCCACCGAACAAGCGCACGCGCAGCCACACACCCTGCACGCCCGCATCGAAGCCCAGGCCGTGCGCACGCCGGACGCTGTGGCCGCGATCTACCAGGGCCACCCGTTGACCTATGCCCAACTCAACCAAAAAGCCAATGGCCTGGCCCATCAACTGATTGAGCTGGGCGTGCAACCCGATGACCGTGTGGCCGTCCTGGCCCGGCGCGGTCTGGACACGCTGGTGGGCCTGCTGGGGATTCTCAAGGCCGGCGCCTGCTACGTGCCGGTCGACCCGGCCCATCCCGTCGAGCGCTTGAGCTATCTGCTGCAAGACAGCGCGCCGGTGGTGGTGCTCACCCAGCATGATTTGCTGCAGCGCCTGCCTGCCCAGGCGGTGCCGTTGATTGAGCTGGACCGACTGACGCGCCAGTTCGGCGCCAATCCGCATGTGGCCGTCAAGCCGTCGAACCTCGCCTACGTGATCTACACCTCCGGCTCCACCGGTTTGCCCAAAGGCGTGATGGTCGAGCACCACAGCGTCTGCAACCTGGTGGACTGGCACTGCCAGGCGTTCAACCTGCACGCGGGCAGCCACACCGCCAGCGTCGCAGGCTTTGGTTTTGACGCGATGGCCTGGGAAGTCTGGCCGGCGTTGTGCGTGGGCGCCACCTTGCACCTGCCACCGGCCCATGACGGCGCGGAGGACATTGACGCGCTGCTCGGTTGGTGGCGTGCGCAGCCGTTGGACGTGTGCTTCCTGCCGACGCCGGTGGCCGAATACGCCTTCAGCCAGCGTCTGGAGCACCCGACCCTGCGCACCTTGCTGATCGGCGGTGACCGCCTGCGCAGCTTCTTGCGTGCGCAGACTTTCGAGGTGATCAACAACTACGGTCCCACCGAGGCCACCGTGGTTGCCACCTTTGGCCGCGTCGTGGCAGGCCAGCCGTTGCATATCGGTGCGCCGGTCGCCAACGCGGCGATCTACCTGCTGGATGAGCGGCAGCGCCCGGTGCCCATCGGTGTGACGGGGGAGTTGTACGTCGGTGGTAAAGGCGTGGCGCGCGGCTACCTGAATCGCCCGGAACTGAGCGCCGAACGTTTTCTCGACAACCCGTTTGCGCCAGGCCGGATGTACCGCACCGGCGACCTCGCACGCTGGTTGCCCGACGGCAACCTTGAATACCTGGGCCGCAATGACGACCAGGTGAAAATCCGCGGCATGCGCATCGAGCTGGGGGAAATCGAATCGGCCCTGGCCACCTACGCGGATGTCCAGGAAGCCGTGGTGCAGTCTCGCGACGGGCAATTGCTCGCCTGGTTTATCCCACGCCAGCCCGTGGATATCGAAACCCTGCGCGCCCATCTGCAAGCCTCATTGCCGGACTACATGCTGCCAGCGGCCTACATGCCCCTGGACGCGTGGCCCCTGACCGCCAACGGCAAACTCGACCGCAAGGCATTGCCGGCACCGACCCAGGCGGCGTTCGTCACTCGCCGGTTCGAAGCGCCGCGAGCCGGTGTGGAAACCGTCCTCGCCCAGCTCTGGGCCGAGCTGTTGCAGGTGCAGCAAGTGGGCCGTCACGACCATTTCTTTGAACTGGGCGGGCACTCGTTGCTCGCCGTGCAATTGGTACAGCGCATGCGCCAGGCCGGGTTGCGCGCCGATGTGCAGGTGTTGTTCGGCCAGCCGACGTTGGCGGCTCTGGCGGCGGTGAGTGAAGGCCGCGACGTGGAGGTGCCGGCCAATCGCGTCCCCGCTGACTGTCGCCATATCACCCCGGAGTTGCTGGCGCTGGCCGAGCTGGATCAAGCCAGCATTGGTCGCATCGTCGCCGGTATTCCCGGCGGTGCGGCCAACGTGCAGGAAATCTACCCCCTGGCGCCGTTACAGGAAGGCTTGCTCTACCACCACCTCACCGACGAGCACGACCCGTACCAGCAACAGGCGCAGTTCAGTTTTGAGCGGCGCGACCAACTGGATGCCTTTGCCCAGGCCCTGCAACAGATAATCGACCGCCACGACATCCTGCGCACCAGCCTGGCGTGGGATGCCCTGGAGCAGCCGATGCAAGTGGTGTGGCGTGCGGCGCGCCTGCGCGTTGAACCTTGGTGTGAGGGTGACAGCCCGTTGGACTTGCGCCAGGCACCGTTGATGGCGCTGGACTATGCCGAAGCGCCCACGGGTTGGGTGGCCCGGCTGCGCTTTCATCACTTGGTGAACGATGCGACGTCCACCACGATCCTGATGCAGGAAATCCGCGCCCACCTGCTCGGCCGACAGGCGCAATTGCCGGCGCAGGTGCCGTATCGCAATGTGGTGGCGCAGTCCCGTTCACCGGCGCGCCAGGCTGCCCATGAGGCGTTTTTTCGTGCGCAACTGGGCGATGTGGATGAGCCCACCTTTGCCTTCGGCGTGCAGGCGCGCCAGGCCAATCGGACGGATACCGAAGAAGCGCAGCGTGCATTGAGTGACGACCTCAACCTGCGCTTGCGTGCCCAGGCCCGTGGTTTGGGCGTCAGCGCCGCCAGCCTGTTCCACTTGGCCTGGGCCCAGGTGCTCAGCCGCGTGGCGGGCCGCGATGACGGGGTGTTCGGCACCGTGTTGCTCGGCCGTTTGCAGGCGGGCGAGGGCGCCGATCGCGCCTTGGGCATGTTCATCAACACCTTGCCGTTGCGCCTGCACCTGGCCGGGCAAAACGTCGCGGATGCGTTGCGTGACACCCATCACCAACTCAGCGCCTTGCTCGCCCATGAGCAAGCGTCGCTGGCCTTGGCCCAGCGTTGCAGCGGCGCGGCGCCGCTGTTCAACAGCCTGCTCAATTACCGGCATACCGATGCCGAGCGCGACCTCGTGCTGGTGCCGGGCATAGCCCTGGTCAGTGCCGACGACATCCTCAGCTACCCGCTGATGCTCAGCGTGGACGATACCGCCGGCGGTTTTAACCTCAAGGCCAAGGCCCCGCGCACGGTTGGCGCCGAACGTACCCTGGACTACCTGGAAACCACGCTGATCAACCTGGCCGAGGCACTGGAACACACGCCGCAAGCGCCTTTGCGTGACGTGCAGGTGCTGCCCGCCCGCGAAGTGCAGACATTGCTGCTGGACTTCAACGCCACCGCCACCGACTACCCCGAAACCCTCACCGTCCAGGCCCTGTTCGAAGCCCATGCCCGGCACATTCCACACGCGGTGGCGGTGCAGGCCGGCGACCTGCAACTGACTTATCGCGAACTCAACGAGCGCGCCAACCGCCTGGCCTTCCACCTGCGCGAGCGTGGTGTGCAGCCGGATTCGCGCGTGGCGCTGTGCGTCGAGCGCGGCCTGGACCTGGTGGTGGGGTTGCTCGCGATCCTCAAGGCTGGCGGCGCCTATGTGCCGCTGGACCCCGGCTACCCCCGCGAACGCCTGGCCTACATGCTTCAGGACAGCCAACCGGTGGCGTTGCTGGTGCACGCGGCCACCCGCGACTTGCCCGGTGAAGTCGCCATCCCGGTGATCGATTTTGACCACTGCGCCTGGAGCCACGCGCCGGACGGCAACCCCTCGGTGCCAGGGTTGAGCGTCGCCAACCTGGCCTACGTGATGTACACCTCCGGCTCCACCGGCACGCCCAAGGGCGTGATGATCGAACATCGCGGCCTGGGCAACCTGATGCACTGGGGCTCGCAGTTGTGCCCCAATGCCGAGGGCGGTGCGCTGTTGCAACGGGCGCCGTTCAGCTTCGACGGCTCGGTCTGGGAGTTGTTCTGGCCGCTGGCCAATGGCATGCGCCTGGTCCTGGCGCGGCCTGATGGTCATCGCGAGCCGGCTTACCTGGCGCAAGTGATTCGTGAGCAACAGATCACTGTGATCAAATTCGTACCGGCGATGTTGCAGCAGTTCCTTGAACTGGAAGAGTCCGCCCTGTGCACCAGCCTCACCGATGTGCTGTGCGGCGGCGGCGAACTCACCGAAGCCCTGGCCCGTGGCGTGCAGGCGCGCTTGCCCAAGGTGCGCCTGCATAACGTCTACGGCCCCACCGAAGCCACGGTGGACAGCAGCGCCTGGACCCTGGAACCGGGCGCAGCGGTGCCTGCTTTGCAACTGCCGATTGGCCGGGCGATCAGCAACACGCGCCTGTATGTGCTGGACGAACACGACGCGCCGGTGCCCATGGGCGTCAGTGGCCAGTTGCATATCGGCGGCGTCGGCGTGGCCCGTGGGTATCTGGGGTTGGAGCAGCTGACGGCCGAGCGCTTTATCGACAGCCCGTTTGTGCCGGGGGATCGGCTGTACCGCACCGGCGACCTGGTGCGCTACCTGCCGGACGGCAACCTGGAATTCCTCGGACGTAACGACTTCCAGGTCAAACTGCGCGGCGTGCGTCTGGAACTGGGGGAAATCGAATCCTGCCTGCTGGCGCATCCAGCGTTGCGTGAGGTGGCGGTGCTGATTCGCGATGAGCGACTGGTCGCCTACTTCACCGTGCGCGTGGCGTCGCCGAGCCTGGAAGATCTGCGTGCCCATGTGCTGGCGCAGTTGCCGGAATACATGGTGCCGGCGGCCTTCGTAGCCCTGGATGAATTACCCCTCAACCCCGCCGGCAAACTCGACCGCAAAGCCCTGCCGGAACCGGGCCTGGAGGCGGTGCTCAGCCGCGCCTATGAAGCGCCCCAGGGCGAAGTGGAAACCCTGATGGCCGGGATCTGGGCGCAGGTGCTCAAGCTGGAACGGGTAGGGCGCCACGACCACTTCTTCGAACTGGGCGGGCACTCCCTGTTGGCGGTGAACCTGGTAGCGCGCCTGCGCAAGGCCGGGCTGGAGGTGGATGCGCGCAGCTTGTTCAGCCAGCCGACGCTGGCGCAACTGGCCGCCAGGACCATGGCGCAGGTGCAGCGGGTGGAGGTGGCGCAGACGGCGATTCCGCAGCTTGATCGGCGGCGGCGGATTTGAATATGAAAGGCAATCAATGTGGGCTTGCCAACTCCCGCAATGATCGCCCGTTTTTAATCCACTCCTGATTTATCCGCTACGGGGTTGTAAATCATCCTTCGAGTACCTTTTTCAACGATAAAGCATGAGCGAGCCAGGCGTTAGGGACTGGTATGGACGACTTATAAGAAAATACATGCCGTTTGTCGGATGTTTTTGTTGGTTTTCTCGGTAAAGACTCTGAGTCTTGAAAACTTCCTCGGGATCAGGAAAGATTTTTAGTGCGAATCTACGGTTCGTAAGTTCTTAATTCTATAAGTGTTCACATCTTTCCATTCTTGGTTGGTTGGAGGTTGATGTTGCTCGCAAGTATTTAACTTCTGAAATTAGCGAGGGAAATTTCCTAAATGCGTTGGTTAATTTTCCTACGTGGAATATTTTATTTTTTTGGGGTTTTTTCCAAGCGTGTACTAGATTGTTTTTGTCACTTCGGGAAGTGGCTGAGTACAACTTTTGTGAAAGGAGAGATGAAATGAAAAATGAAGAATTCGGCGAACTTATCTTCAGCTTTGACCACGAGTATGGGTTCAACCCATACGCAGGTAACGCGGGTGCATCTGGAAGCCAGGGGGGGTGTGGCGGCAGCGGTGGATGTGGCGGCGGCGGGGGATGTAATGGCGGGAGCGGTGGTCATAACGGAATAGCGGAGCAACCAGTTACGGATGAATGAGTTCAGTCCTAACTCACCTAATGAGGTTTTCTGGGTCACGCCGGGAAACCTCTGCGAGGAGAGATTCAATGAATATGATCATACCTAATTACGAGATTTTGAACTTTGATGTAGAAAGCCTCGTGGTGTCAGACGTGGGCATCTCAAAAGTACATTCGCAACCCCTGCTGGAAGTGCTCAGGCAGCTTAGATTTTCTAACGTAATCAGCAAAAATGAATTGTATAGGATGCTTTCAGAAAAGGGCTTGCACGAAAGTGATGCTTTTGAGTTTTTGGAACGAATAATTCCATTTAAAAGTGCGGATGAGATATATTTTGAAAAGACGATCATTGTTCATGACTGGGAGGGGCAAGCGGATATAGAGAGTTTGTTTGGAGAAGAATTATCCGGATGCGCAGAGTTTAAGGGGTTCTCGGATGATATTGTAAAGGCAGTTAGTGATGTCAGATGTTTTGTTGTGTTCGTGTGCCATTCATATGACTATGATCAGCTCAAAAAGATCTATTTTGATGTTGCGCGCGCGTCGCCGAAAAGTGCTGTCAGTGTTTGTTGGCGAATGGGAGGTTTTTTTAGCATAGGGCAGCCCTATATTGCAGATCTAGGAAGTCCGTGCCATTTCTGTATCGTCGACAGACTTATTTGTAATGAGTTTGTAGTGCCGGCTAAAAATAAATGGGCAAGCGTTCTGGCGTTTTGTAAAAATAAACATGTGAGTGTTCCGTCTGCGACGCTAAGTCTTTACCAGGAAATGCTGGTGATTGGTGCAGTTATCAGGAAAGTTAAATATTTTACTGAGTGTAATGGTGAGCGTAAATACCAAGATAATATTTTGTACAATTCATATGTTCAATTAATTGATGGCAAGATCTTTGAGGAGTCTACGTCGCATTGGTACATGTGTGATTGTCTAGGGGCGGACAAATGAAGAATATTCCGCATGATTATTATCTCAGGTTTATTGATACTTCAGTTTACAATGAGGTTCTTGATTTTCATAGCAAAGCTAATTTTACATTTCATGAGGCGTTTCAAGGGAAAACGAGTCTTCATTTTTTGGACGAAGAGCAGTTGGCGCAATTAACTGGAAATGAGCTAATTCTTTATCCCGATATGGATTTGACGGTAACGTTAACGTTGCGTGAAGAGCACAAGGAACGGTGGTTGTACCGAAATGAATCGTGTGAACGTTTTTCATCTACGTCTTTGGATTTTTCGGCTGTTGAAGAACTCGTGTTGCCACTGCTCTCACCTCGGGAGGGTTCCTACAAGAGAGGATATCCTAGTGGAGGCGCACTTTATCCTGTTGAAGTCTTCCTTTGTTCACTCACGAAAGAAAATTCCGGATGGCCCGCCCCCGGAAAAATTCTTCACTTACTTCCACGATCCAGAAAGTTTGAGGTCATGCAGATTGAGGTCGACGCCGACGCACTCAAGGCCGCGCTACTATCCTCTTCAAATAATATTGGATATCCCAGTATAGCTATAATTTATATGGTTTATATGCCGAAAAATTTGTTTAAGTATCGGTATCGCGGGTACCGTATGGCGTTGATGGAGGTTGGCTCGATATATATGCTTGTAGAGCTTCAAGCTAAGTCTTTAGGCCTTGCATGTCGTCTTTGGTCTGCGTATACGGATTCGATGCTCTGCAAAGTTTTGGGGCTCAATCCAACCTTGTTCTTTCCAATGTGCATTCATTTTATAGGTGGGCATTGTGAAAATAATTAATGCAATAAACGATCCTGATGTGCCCGGAATGATGTTGTTTCAGCCTGCTGGCGTGCTCCAGTTGCCTAACTCCGTGGAAATATCTGATGCTCAATCTGTCAATGGGTCGGGAGTGGGAGGGGGATCGAATTCAATTAAAACAGCCATAGGTGAGTATTTTGAGCGGCGTCATTTTTACAGAGAAGTTGTTTCAAATAAGCGTGGCTGTCTGGGTGGGTCGTTAAGGACGCATGAAGTTAAAGGTTTTGCGAAAGCATTTTTTCAGACTGGATGTAAAAGCGATTGCAATCCAGAGATTGAGAATTATCCGTTCGCTCTAAGCGAGGTGGTTAGGATTTCGGATTTGTCACCTTGCTTTATTCCTACTGTATGTATGTCACTTTCTTCCTATGGTCTTGAGCAGGATAGCCTCTTTTATCCGCTGAGAGATACATGTGGGTGTAGTTTTCATTGGTGTTCAGAGTTCGCATTTCTAGGCGCGGTAAAAGAATGTCTTGAGCGTCAATTTCTTCTGCGGTTTTGGCTGACAGGAAAGTGTCAGTCACGAATTTCTGATTTTCAAGTGAGGGCGCTGCTGCTGAAAAGAAATGTTCGCCACCTTTATAATGCTCTAACTACTTCGGGGGACATAACTTTCTTTGATATCTCGGATGTCAGGTTTCCCGGGGTGTGTTTGCTGGTTGTGTACGGTCAGAGTAAGAGTGGTCATCACGTGAAGTACTGTGCTGGAATGTCTTATTCTTCCGCCCTTGAGTTTGCAGTTGAAAAGTCGTTACTTGAGTTATGGCAGACGTATCGATTTATGGACCTGTTCAAAAGTGTTGGCTCTGATGAACTCAAAATAGAAGACTATTATTTGCGTTATTTTATGAGCTGTAATACATATGAAACCTATCAAGAGATCAGTGATGTCGAAGTGGTAGGGCAGGGGCGCAGGCAAGGTTCATCGTTAGCGTTTACGTTATCGGGTTTTTTGTCTGCGCTGAACAATCAGCGCATCTCGGGGTATTTTTATACTAGAGCTGAAAAGCTGAAGGGCGCCAGTTGTGTGTTTAGTAAGTTTGTCTCGCCTGATCTCTTTCTTCATATGAATAACTCAAAAAACTGTAATATATACAATAAGTTTTCCAAGGAGTTCGCATCCTCGATGCTAGTCTCCCGTATGAATAGAATGGTCCCGTTTCCCTGAGGTGTGTAATGAATCGCTACTCATTCGTTAAGCCTGTGTTGCTGGCGTCACTATTCGTTAAAGAACAATTAAAAGAACCCGTTGCTCTGTTCTGGTCCGTGTTGTCTCCGTCGGTTACTTACTATTTAATAACCTATTCGAGAGGTGCGAATAAATACGCGCCCAATGACTACTTGTCCAGTGCGTCGTGGTTCTATTCCTTCGTCGCTTCAAGTGTTGCCTTGTTTGGATTGGCGTTTTATATCGTTGGTCGAAGGGAAAGTGGGTTTTTGAGGTCTTTTGTCTATACGAATGATAATAAAATTGTTTTTCTTTTTGGGCATTTTTTAGCCTATTCTATAATATCGCTCGTTTATTGTTGTGTTTTTTATGTGCTGACTCGCAGTTATAATGGTGTGCCCGAGCTGGAAGAGCTTTTTGGCATCCTTGGGCGATTTTATATCTGTTTTCTATTATTTTCGATACCGGCTCTCTTGTTGACCCTTGCCCCCTTAGGTTTTCAAAATTCAAGCACTGTTTTTTCCATTGTGTCGCTTGCAATGTTAGCGCTTGGAATCGTCAGCATTGGGACGTCCAGCCCTTTTCTTGAAAGAGTAAGTTTTTTTAATCCTATGTGGTGGGCTAACCATATTATGTTGGTAGGTGTCGCTGAGTGCTGGTTCATAGCGTTGGTTATTGGTGCTTCGTTTTTTGTTTCTCTATGGTTGGTGTTTCGGTTTTTAACTATTAATCCTGTATGGAGTCGTTATTGATGAAACGGCTTGTTGTGAATTCACTTGAGGTCAGGTGTGCGCGGAGAATTTTGTTCGAAGATGCCACGCTGACCGTTGAGGCTGGGTCAATATGCGGATTGTTAGGTGCTAACGGGTCTGGTAAGACTACGTTCTTTGATGTGGTGTGTGGCTTGAAAAAAATAGAAGCAGGTGAGGTGGTTCGGTCTTTTTCAAAGTTGCTTTACTTGTCGCAAATTATTAGTACGCCACCTGTATTTCGTATGTTTGATGTTTTCAAGATGACCATGCTTTTTTGCTCTGACAGTAAGCTTGATAAACAACATGCGCTGGAGAAAATTGAGAGGTGGAGTCCTGGGATAGCAGAGCGGTATTGCGAAATATGGACAAAAAAATCATCTCTGTGCAGTTATGGGGAAAAACGCTGGTTTTTTACGTTGTCTCTTCTTAGCGCCAACGCTGACCTGGTTATCTTGGATGAACCTACCGCGGGTGTTGATCCTGAGTTTCGTCATCATATTTGGAAGTGTCTGGAGGGCGCCGCCGAGGAAGGAGTCGCCGTACTGGTCTCATCGCATAATGTTGATGAGATCGTTGCTCACTGCGATGAGTTCTACATGGTCAGCCAGCGGCGGTTCAATCGTTTCACTGATGCCCAAGGTTTCATGCGGGCGTACGGCGCTAATAGTCTGGACGAGGCTTTTATTTATGCAGCGAGTCTACCCCTGTAGCAGGCAACTGCGGATATAGGATCAACTGTAAATACCCCTTGGAATAACGCCTTCCTCCCAGCGGCAACTGCCCGGCCTCGCGCATTTCACTGGTGCTGTCGACCCGCATCAGCACGCCCACCGAGCCGTGTTGGCGCGCCTCGGCGAGCCAGGCCTGTACCTGATCCAGCTCGACTTTACGCTGGCCTGAATCCGCGAACTGCAAGCCGTAGCGCAGTTCGCCCTCGGTGCCATACAGCGTCACATCGGCGCGTTGCAGGCGCCAGGCGAGGGCGCTGGCGCTGCCCAGTTCGTTGCTCAGCAGGGCATGGGTATGTTGCAACGCGTCCAGGTGTTCCAGAACGAACTGGTCGGGCATTTCGTTATCGGCGATCTGCGCCGGCATGCTCGCCGGCAGCAGGATCACCAGTACGCCGATGCCCATGGCCGGCAGCGCCCATAGCGTGAGCGGGCGCACGGCTTGCAGCAGGTTGGTGAGGATCCACACCAGCAACACGATGAAGGCCAGGGACAAGCTGAACATCTCGGCGAGGCTGTTGCCGTACAGCGGCCGGGCGATTTGCAGGTAGATCAGGCCGACCATGGCCGCCATGCCGATCACAAGGTTGAGCAGGCCGTTGAGCCTGATTGCGCGTGGGTGTTCGTTGCGCAGCAGGTCACTCAAGGTGTGTCCCATCAGCAATGCCAGGGGCAACAGGCAGGGCATGATATAGGTCGGCAGCTTGCCGTTGCTCAGGCTGAAAAAGCCCAGGGGCAGCAGCAGCCACAAGGTCAGGAAACCGACGGCAGGCTGGCGTATTTGCTGCCAGGCCTGGCGCAGGGTGTTGGGAAGCAGGCCGGCCCAGGGCAGGCACGACACGGCGATGATCGGCAGGAAGAACCACCAGGGCCGCACGTGTTGCGCGTTGTCGGCGCTGAAGCGGCGAATGTGTTCATTCCAGAAAAAGAAGCGCCAGAAGTCCGGTTCCTGGCTATGGATCGCCAGGACCCATGGCAGGCACACCAGCACCGCCACACTTATGGCCAGCGGGCCATAACGCAACAGCTCGCCAAGGCGCCGTTGCCAGAGCATATAGGGCACGGCAATCAATACGGGCAGCGCCCACGCCAGGAAGCCCTTGGTCATGAAGCCCATTGCACAGGCAAATCCCAACACCGCCCAGGCCGTCAGGCGTCCACGCGGGTTGCTGCTGTCGAGGGCAAACCACAGCGCCACCAGGCTCAGGTTGACCCAGAGGGTGAATTGCGGATCCAGGTTGGAATATCCCGCTTGCCCGGCCACCAGGCCAAAACTCAGGTAAAGCAGGGCACAGGCGACGCTTTTGCGCGGGTCGTTCCACAGGCGGCGAGCGATCAGGTAGGCCAGCATCACGCTCAAGCCGCTGGTCAGGGCTGAGGCGATGCGTACGCCGAACAGGTTCTGGCCGAACACGGCTTGGCCCAACGCGATCAGCCAATAACCGGCGGCGGGTTTTTCGAAATAGCGCACGCCCATGAAGTGCGGCGCCACCCAGTTACCGGACTGCAGCATTTCCTGGCTGATCTGGGCGTAGCGGGTCTCATCCGGGATCCACAGGCCGTGCAGGCCCAGGGGCAACAGATAGAACGCGGCGAAGGAGAGCAACAACAGATACAGGGGATTCAAACGGGTCATGAAAACGTCGCTCCTTGACGTTTAAAGCCAGGGTTCTTAAGTAATGGGGTCATCGTGCAAACAGTCACAGCGGTCACTAAGTAACGGGAGAGAGTCATGGTGGGCTTAATTAAAAGGCGCAACTAAACATGCCAGAACAGGGCTGTCTTTTTGCTGAACATAGGCAATCACATCAGAGATGTTTGAGCGCAGCCGACCAGTCCGGATTGTTCATGATGCCCAGGGTCTTGAATTTACCGTTCGGCAACACTTGCACGAACAGGGCGCTGCCATACTCGGGGAATGCCGCGCGGGGGAA
The DNA here is from genome assembly GCF_015163715.1 of Pseudomonas cyclaminis. Taxonomy (GTDB): domain Bacteria; phylum Pseudomonadota; class Gammaproteobacteria; order Pseudomonadales; family Pseudomonadaceae; genus Aquipseudomonas; species Aquipseudomonas cyclaminis. Next base: position 5,044 of record NZ_JADDUM010000228.1, on the reverse strand, counting down.
GCCCTGGGATTTTTCGAAGTCGGCGATGCAGCCGCTGTGCGTCACAAATACCAGATTGCGCCCCGGCTGCTTGTGGCTGAGCAATTCTTCACCCATGGCTGCGCCGCAGACGGCTTGCTGTCCGGAGGTCAGCTCGTTTTTGCCGAACATGAAGCGCAAGGTCTGGGCGGTACGAATGGCCGGGCTGGCGAGCACGTCGCTGCCTTCCATGCCCAATGATTTAAAGGCGTTGCCGAGTTTTTCGGCCTGTTGGCTGCCGTTGATTGTCAGGCCTTCGACCGGCCCCAGGCACGGGTTGGTCGAGCGGTCGCAGCGCTCTTCATGACGCACCAACACGATCACGTCGCCGTCGCGCCACAGCGGCATGACCTGGGAGGTCAGCAGGCGATTGCCCACGCCAAGGTCCCGTGGCGAAGCCGGCCAAAGCAGGCTGCAAGCGAGCAGCGCAGTGATCACGGCAATGCCAAGCCACAGATGTTGCAGGCGCTTGAAAAAAGCCCGGGGCGAGCGCGGTTTGGTCAGGGTAATGTCTACCACTTCATTCACCTTGGACACTGTTGGCAATGTTGTATTAATTAGGCGCAACTTGTTGGCGAATAGCCGCAGTGAAGCAGGAGGCTGTCACAGGGCTGCTGTCTTTTCGCTGAACATGCGGCGGTTAAAAACTGTCAGCCGTGACCACTGATCAAGTGGCCGACGCGTGACGCATAGCCGGCAATTTAGAGACACGCGAGTGGGCAACCGGTGAAATCCATGTGAAAAATTTGCGTGGCCCCAAGGCGCAGCCGTTATTCTCGATGGCCGCCCATCAATCGAGTGCTCCCATGTTGCAGGTGCAAGGTGTCTTCAAAAGCTACGCGACCCCTCAAGGCCCATTGGCGGTATTGGCCGGCGTGGATTTGCACCTGGCTGCACGCAGCAGCCTGGCGTTGATGGGCGAGTCGGGCAGCGGCAAGAGCACCTTGTTGCACCTGGTGGCGGGGCTTGATCGGCTGGATCGCGGCAGTATCCAGGTGGGTGAGCAGCGTCTCGACCAGATGAGCGAGGCGCAACTGGCCCACTGGCGGCGCACTGAAATCGGCCTGGTGTTCCAGCAGTTCAACCTCATCGGCAGTTTGCGCGTTGACGACAACCTGGCGTTTCAGGCCCGGCTGGCGGGGCGCTTTGATCCGCGCTGGCAGGCGCAGTTGGTCGAACGCCTGGGCCTGGGCGATTTGCTCAAGCGTTATCCGGAACAGCTCTCGGGCGGCCAGCAACAGCGGGTCGCGGTAGGTCGGGCCCTGGCGTCACGGCCAGGCCTGCTGTTGGCTGACGAACCCACCGGCAACCTCGACGAAGCCACCAGTGACGAGGTGCTGCAATTGCTGCTGGACCTGTTGCGTGACAGCCCCACCAGCCTGTTGATGGTCACTCACAGCCCACGCATCGCGGCGCGGCTGGACCAGCAGGTGGTGTTGCAGCGCGGCCGGGTCCTGCCGGCGGATGCGCGCTGACATGGCGGTGTTTTATTGGACGCTGCGGGCGTTGCTCAGCCATTGGCGGCGCCATCCGGTGCAGTTCTTCAGCGTGCTTACCGGCTTGTGGCTGGCCACTGCACTCTTGACCGGCGTGCAGGCCCTCAATAGTCAGGCGCGCGACAGTTATGCCCGCGCCAGCCAGTTGATCGGCGGCGAACCCCAGGCCAGCCTCAGTGCGCCGGACGCGGCCAGTTTTCCGCAAGCGCTGTTTGCCCACTTGCGCCGCGCCGGTTGGCCGGTGTCGCCGGTGGTGCAGGGGCGTTTGCAGCTCAAGGGGCATGAGGACGTGCGCCTGCAATTGATGGGCATTGACCCGCTGTCGTTGCCCGGCAGCGGCGCGGTCGCGGGGCAGCGCTTGAGCCAGGCGCAGATGCTTGCCTTCTTTGAGCCGCCGGGGCGGACCTGGATCGCGCCGCAAACCTTGCAGGCCCTGGGGCTGCTCGAAGGGCAGCAACCCCTGGCGCAGAACGGGCAACGCCTGCCGCCCCTGCACGCCCAGCCGGACATGGCGCCCGGCCTGTTGCTCACCGATATCGGCTTTGCTCAACCCCTGCTGGAGATGCCTGAGCAACTATCGCGACTGCTGGTGGACAAGACCTTCGCCGCCGGACATCCCGCGCCACCCGCCGGGCTGCAACTCAGGCAGGGCGAGGACAACAACCTGGCGCGCCTTACCGAAAGCTTTCACCTGAACCTTGATGCGCTGGGCTTCCTGTCCTTTGTGGTGGGGCTGTTTATCGTGCACGCGGCCATCGGCCTGGCTCTGGAACAACGACGCGCACTGCTGCGCACCTTGCGTGCCTGCGGGGTCAGTGCGCGTTTGTTGATCCTCGGGCTTGGGGTGGAGTTGGGCGCGTTGTCGCTGCTGGGCGGTGTGCTTGGCGTTGCCAGCGGATACCTGCTGGCCAGCCTGCTGCTGCCGGATGTGGCTGCCAGCCTGAGGGGGTTATATGGCGCCGAAGTACCGGGACAGCTAAGCCTCAGCCCGTGGTGGTGGTTGGCGGGGCTCGGCTTGAGCCTGTTGGGCGCCTTGCTTGCCGGCGCCAGTAGCGTGTGGCGGGCGGCGCGCCTGCCGTTGCTGGCGCTGGCCAACGCCCAGGCCTGGCACGAAGCCCACGGCCGTTGGTTACGGCGCCAGGGCTGGGTCGCAGGAGCGGCGTTGCTGCTCGCGCTGTTGGCGTTGTGGCTGGGGGATAGCCTGGCGTCTGGTTTTGTATTGATGGCGGCGTTATTGCTCGGCGCTGCCTTGGGCTTGCCGGTGCTGCTCAACGGGCTGCTCAAGGCCGTGCTGGGGCGCAGTCGTTCGGTACTGGGCCAATGGTTTCTCGCCGATTGCCGCCAACAATTGCCAGCCTTGAGCCTGGCACTGATGGCGTTGCTGCTGGCCCTGGCCGCGAACATCGGCGCGGGCTCCATGACGTCAGGCTTTCGCCACACCTTCAATCATTGGCTGGAACAACGCCTGACTGCCGAGTTGTACCTCAACCCACAAACCCCGGCCCAGGCGGATCAGCTCAGCACCTGGCTGGCGCACCAACCGCGGGTACAGAGGGTGTTGCCGACCTGGCAGGTCGCGGTGCAAGTGCAGGGCTGGCCGGCGGATGTGTTCGGGGTGGTCGATGATCCGACCTATCGTCAGCATTGGCCGTTGTTGGAGGCTGTCGCTGAACCCTGGGATCAACTGCTGGGTGACGACACTTTGATGCTCAGCGAGCAGTTGGCGCGCAGGCTTTCAGTCAGGCTCGGGGATTCGATCGATATCCCCACGCCGCACGGTGCCTGGTCACCCAAGGTGGTGGGGATCTACGCCGATTACGGTAATCCCAAGGGGCATATCCTGGTCAATTCCAAGCACTTGCTGGCGCACTGGCCGACCCTCTCGCCGGCGCGGTTCAACCTGCGCGTCGCGCCGCCCGATGTGGCGCCACTGGTGCGCGACGTGCAGCGCGAATTTGCCCTGGACGACAGCCGCATTGTCGATCAACAGCAACTCAAGGGCTGGTCGAGCCAGGTGTTCGAACGCACCTTCGCCGCGACCGCCGCCCTCAACAGCCTGACCCTGGGCGTGGCCGGCGTGGCGCTGTTCATCAGCCTGCTGACTCAGAGCCAGAGCCGCCTCGGCCAACTCGCACCGCTGTGGGCGCTGGGCGTGACACGGCGGCAATTGATGCTGCTGAACCTGGGCCAGACCTGGCTGCTGGCGGTGCTCACGCTGATGCTGGCGTTGCCGCTGGGGCTGCTGCTGGCGTGGTGCCTGGACGCGGTGATCAACGTGCAGGCCTTTGGCTGGCGGCTACCGTTGCAGGTGTTCCCGTGGCAGCTCGCACAATTACTCGGGCTGGCGATGCTGGCCACATTGTTAGCATCGGCCTGGCCGCTGTGGCAGTTGTACCGCAGCCGCCCGGCGGATTTGCTTCGGACCTTTGCCCATGAAGATTAAGGCGTTGATCTGCGCGTTATGGCTGCTGGCGGCCTGTGACAAAGTCCCCGCACCCCAGGAGAGCTTTGCAGGCCTGGGCAGCGATGCAGCGGACTTTGCCCAGGTGGTGCCTGGCAAGGTGTTGAGCTTTCCCGAGGACCACGGCCCCCATGACGGCTTTCGCATCGAGTGGTGGTACGTCACCGCCAACCTCAAGGACGCCGACGGCAATGTGTTCGGCGTGCAATGGACGCTGTTTCGCAACGCTTTGAAAGCCGGCCCGACCCAAGCGGGCTGGCAGGATTCGACGGTGTGGCTCGGCCATGCCGCCGTCACCTCCGCCAACCGCCATTACGCCGCCGAACGCCTGGCCCGTGGCGGCGTTGGCCAGGCCGGTGCCCAGGCCGCGCCGTTCACTGCGTGGATCGACGATTGGAACTTTGCCAGCCGCCCAGGCGCGGCCAGTGCATTGGCGGATATGCAACTCAAGGCCAGCGATGCGCACTTTGCCTACGACCTGCGCCTCACCTCCAGTCGGCCATTGGTGTTGCAAGGCGACAATGGCTACAGCCGCAAATCCGATCAGGGCCAGGCGTCTTACTACTACAGCCAGCCGTTCTTCACTGCCAGCGGCAGTGTCAGCATCGACGGAAACACCTATCAAGTCACCGGCCCGGCCTGGCTCGACCGCGAATGGAGCAGCCAACCCCTGAGCGCCAACCAGACCGGTTGGGACTGGTTCTCCCTGCACCTGGACCGGGGCGCGCAACTGATGCTGTTTCGCGTACGGCAGAAGGACGGCGGCGGTTATCTCACCGGCACCTGGATCGACGCCCAGGGACGTACCGAGACCTTGCACAACGCCGATATCCAACTCGCCCCGCTGGAAACCACGGCCATTGACGGGCGCAACATGCCTACGCGCTGGTCGCTGAAAATTCCTCGCAAACAGCTGGATATCACCACCGAGGCCGTCAACCCGAATGCCTGGATGAACCTGGGGATTCCGTATTGGGAAGGGCCGGTGCGGTTTGAGGGCGGCGTGGGGTATTTGGAGATGACCGGGTATTAAGGCGGATTCGAGGTCGCACATGTGGGAGGGGGCAAG
>NZ_JADDUM010000227.1 GCF_015163715.1 Pseudomonas cyclaminis | reverse complement strand
ACCGCCGCCAGCAGATACGGAATTGCACTGAGCCAGCCGATCACCAGGTTATCGCTGAACCCCAGGTTCTTGATGATCGACGGCAGCCAGAAGTTGATTGCGTACACACCGCTCTGGATACAGAAGTAGATCAGGCCGAATGCCCAGATCGCCGGGTTCTTGAACACTTCGGCGAGGGAGTCGGTGGTGGTCTTCGGCTTGTTGGCCAGGTCCGTTGCCTGGTCGGCTTCCAGCACCGCACGTTCGTGGGGCTTGAGCCACTTGGCGTGGGCAAACGTGTCACTGAGCAGGAAGTAAGCGAGGGCGCCGAGAATCACGGTGGGGATGCCTTGCAGCAGGAACATCCACTGCCAGCCTGCCAAACCGCCTTGGCCGGCGGCGAAGTGGTTGAGGATCCAGCCGGAGAACGGGCTGCCGAGCAAGCCGGACACCGGGATCGCCGACATGAACAGCGCCATGATCCGGCCGCGGCGGAAGGTCGGGAACCACTGCGACAGGTAAAGCACCACACCAGGGAAGAAGCCGGCTTCGGCAGCGCCCGTGAACAGGCGCAGGGTGTAGAAATGCGTCGGTGTGGTGACAAACAGCAGGCACGTGGACAAGGTGCCCCACACGATCATCATCAACGCAATCCAGCGCCGTGGACCGAACTTGGTCAGTGCCAGGTTGCTCGGTACACCGCACAGCACGTAGCCGATGAAGAAAATCCCGGCACCCAGGCCGTACACGGTTTCACTGAATTTCAGCGCATCAAGCATCTGCAACTTGGCAAAGCCAACGTTGACCCGGTCGAGGTAGTTGAACAGATAGCAGATGAAAATGAAGGGGATCAGGCGCAGGGTAATGCGCTTGTAGATGGCGTTTTTATCGTCATCGGTGGCCAGTGTGGCAGCGGCGCTCTGTGACATGGCGTTCTCTCTTTATTATGATTTTTCGCGATGCGAGGGTAACGTTGATCGCCCAACGAGTCTCGGCCACCGGGCGGGGTGCTGTCTTTGTGCTCGCGCACAGTGATGGGTACTTTGCGCTGTGCCGATGAACAATCATGTTTTTTTCAGGAATTTAGACTCATGTTCGAGTTGGATCATGACTTGGCGCAGGACATCGTTGATCGGACCATGGCGATTTTGCCCTACAACGTCAACGTCATGGACAGCCAGGGCCTGATTCTGGGCAGTGGCGAGTCCGAGCGGATCAACACCCGCCACGAAGGCGCGCAACTGGTGCTGGCCAATGGTCGCGTGGTGGAAATCGACGGCCAGACCGCCAAGCACCTCAAGGGCGTGCAACCCGGTATCAACCTGCCGCTGATGCACGATCAGCGCTTGATCGGTGTGCTGGGCATCACTGGCGAACCTGAGCTGCTGCGCACCTACGCTGAACTGGTACGCATGACCGCTGAAATGCTGGTCAGCCACCGTCATCAGCAAGCCGAGCAGCAATGGCGACGCCAGCGTTGCGACGATCTGTTGGCCTTACTCCTCGCCGAAACCGGTGACTCGCCGCGCCTGGTCGATGAAGCTCAACAGTTGGGACTCAAGCCCCAACTGGCGCGCACGCCGTACTTGTTCGAACTGGGTGACGGCCAGTCGGCGGAGGCGTTGAGTGCCTGGCTGACGTCGCGTTATCCGGACAGTTGGTGCGTCAGCTCGGCGCAGTTCTCGTTGCTGTGGTGCCGGCCGGCGGCGGTACAGGTGGATAATCCACGGATGCTGGAAAAACTCGCAGGCCAGGGCTGGAATGTCCTGCGGGTGGCCGTCGGCGGGCAGGCAGAGGGGCTCGCCGGGTTGCGCCGTTGCTACCGGCGCGTCGGTGACTTGCTGGCCTACGGCCGCGATGTACTGCCGCACTCGCGGTTGCTGACCCTCAACCGTTATCGCCTGCCGGTGATGCTCTGGCGCCATCGCAACGACGACGCGCTCGACGAACTGCTCAACCCCCTGCGCAAGGTGCTGGCCAAGGACAACAACGGCCAACTGCTGGCCACCCTGCGCAGTTGGTGCGATCACGACGGGCAAAGCCAGGCCTGCGCCGATGCACTGGGTATCCACCGTAACAGCCTGCGCTACCGCATGGAGCGCATCGCCGAACTCAGTGGCGTCGACCCTCTGACCCTGGACGGCATGCTTGCCCTGTACCTGGGCGTCCAGCTGTTGCCCCAGCCTTTGTCGGAATGAACAACAAACCCCACCCGCACTTGTGCATCGGACCGGCGTCATTCCCGGTGCCAACTGGCAGCATGGGCGTCATAAAAACCGGAGAAAGCCCATGAAAATCATCATCGCCCCCGACTCGTTCAAGGACAGCCTGAGTGCCGAAGGCGTCGCCCAGGCCATTGCCCAAGGCCTGGCCCAGGTCTGGCCGGATGCGCAGTTGATCCAGTGCCCGATGGCAGACGGCGGTGAGGGAACGGTGGATTCGGTACTCGCGGCCTGCAATGGCGAGTTGCGCCGCCAAGCGGTACGCGGGCCGTTGGGCGCCACGGTTGATGCGCGTTGGGGCTGGTTGGCCGACAGCCACACGGCGATCATTGAAATGGCCGAAGCCAGCGGCCTGCAATTGGTCCCGCCAGGGCAGCGCGATGCCTGCATCAGCAGCACCTACGGCACTGGCGAACTGATCCGCGCCGCGTTGGATGCTGGCGCACAGCGCATCATCCTGGCGATTGGCGGCAGTGCCACCAATGATGGCGGGGCAGGGGCGATGCAGGCGCTGGGCGTGCAACTGTCCGACGCCCAATCCCACGTGCTGGCGCCGGGCGGCCTGGCCTTGTCCCAACTGGCCCATATCAGCCTGGAGCGGCTTGATCCGCGCCTGTCCGAGGTGCGCTTCGAAATCGCCGCCGACGTCAACAATCCCCTGTGCGGTGCCCACGGCGCCTCAGCGATTTTTGGCCCGCAGAAAGGCGCCAATCCCGAGCAAGTCCAGAAGCTGGACGCCGCCCTCAGCCATTTCGCCGATCACTGCGCCAAGGTTCTGCCCAAGGACGTGCGCGACGAACCCGGCAGCGGCGCCGCCGGCGGCCTGGGCTTCGCCGCCAAAGCCTTTCTCGGCGCACAGTTTCGAGCCGGTGTAGACGTCGTCGCCGAACTGGTTGGCCTGGACGCGGCCGTACGCGGCGCCGACCTGGTCATCACCGGCGAAGGCCGCTTCGACGCCCAGACCCTGCGCGGCAAAACCCCCTTCGGCGTCGCCCGTATCGCCCAACAGCACGGCGTCCCCGTAATCGTCATTGCCGGCACCCTGGGCGACGGTTATGAACAGATGTACGCCCACGGCGTCGACGCTGCGTTCGCCCTGCCTTGCGGCCCGATGAGCCTGGAACAGGCGTGCGGAGAGGCACCGCGTTTGTTGCGTGAGCGGGCGGCGGATATTGCGCGGCTGTGGCGGGCGGCGGCCAAGCACTGACGTCACCTCCGGAACATGGGACAATCCGCGCTTTTTTGACACGGAGAGTCCCCATGCTGCGTCCCGCATTCCTGGCCCTGCTGTTGACCGGCACTGCCACTTTCGCTCAAGCCAACCCCGAAACCGTACCCTTGCTCCGGGAAATCAAGAATTGGGTCACGGGTTGCGACAACCTGCGTAATTGCCATGCCCTTAGCGCTCCCCGTGGCGTTGACGAAGAGGACTACAGCTCGCTGACCTTGCACATCTGGCATCAGGCCGGGCCTGAAGGGTTCCTGCGTTTGCGTTTCGACCATCGCGGCGAGGCGCAAGACCTGTCGACTCTGCTGTTGGACGGCCAGCCGCTGGGGCTGGAGCTGACCCGGGACCTGCACATAGAACTCGACGATCAGGGCGGTGATCCCGAGGTGCAATCCTACGGGGTCATCGAGGACGCGGCGGCGCGGCGGTGGGTACAGCGTTTGCGCAATGGCCAGCGCGTGCAGTTGCCGGGGGATGAGCAGGCACATGTGTTGCTGAGTGGGCTGAGTGCTTCGCTGTTGTTGATGGATTCCGTGCAGGGCCGGGTGGATAACGTCACCGCCCTGGCCCGGCCGGGCAAGGACGCGGCCAGCGTCGTGCCCGCACGCTTGCAGACACCGGTGTTGCGCAGATTCCCAGGAGCGCCGGTGTTGACTGCGCAGGAGCAGGCTGGCCTCGTAGCGACGGCGTTGCATACCATCACGCCCCGAGGATAACGGCACCGGCAGCGCGCCCGAGGCCAACGCTGGCGCCCTGACTGCACAACAGGCAATGACGGTGGTGCGTTATGACTGCGCAGCCTACAACTGTGAATACGATGTGGTCAGCCGCCAGCGCCAGGCGCCGTACGCACAAACCCCGATGCACCTTGAGCCCTTGCCATTGGGGATCGAGCCGCTGCAAGGCTCGGTGGGGTATGACCCGGCCAGCGGCACCTTGAGTTATTTCTACAAGCTGCGCGGGCTCGGCGATTGTGGCGCGGGTGCCGTCTGGGTGTTTGATGGCCAGGGGTTCCAGCTCAGTGAACTGCACGCCATGCCGCGCTGCACCGGGGTCGGTTACGGCGATTGGCCGGCGCTGTGGTCGACAGCGCCGGCGCCCTAGCCATCGGACGGGCAGGGCCTCTACACTGGCTGGCCACGTGTCTTTCAAAGGATGAAACACCATGCACACGCCTGAACCCCACATCGTGATCCAGCGCTTTACCGAGGCCCACCTTGAGGGCGTCGCAGCGCTCTATAACGAACCGGCCGTGTGTCGACAGGTGCTGCAAATGCCTTTCCAATCCGTGGAGGCCTGGCGCAACAAACTGGTGATGGACAACGAGCGTCGGCTACAACTGGTGGCGGTGCACGGGGGCGAGGTGATCGGCCAGCTCGGCCTGGAACAGTACCTGCGCGTGCGCCGGGCCCATGTGGGTTCGTTCGGCATGGGCGTCGCGCCGGCCTGGCAGGGCAAGGGCGTGGGCTCGCGCCTGCTGGCGGCCGCGCTGGACGTGGCCGACAACTGGATGAACCTGCACCGCGTGGAACTCACGGTGTACGCCGACAACGAAGCGGCGCAACACCTGTACCGTAAATTCGGTTTCGAGGTGGAAGGCCTGCTGCGCGATTACGCTTTGCGTGACGGCGTGTTTGTCGACACTGTCAGCATGGCCCGTCTGCGCCAGCGGGCTTAGCCCAACGCAAACGCCACCGCAGCCTGCGCATGCAGCTCGGTGGTGTCCAGCAGCGGCAGGTCGCTGTGTTCCGGCTTGATCAGCATCCCGATTTCCGTACAACCGAGGATGATGGCCTGGGCGCCACGGGCAGCCAGGGATTCGATCACCCGTTGGTAGATCTGGCGGGACGTGTCGCTGATCACGCCCACGCACAACTCTTCATAGATGATGCGGTGCACGTCCTCGCGCTCATCCGTGTCCGGCACCAAAACCGTCAGGCCATGCTCGGCCAGGCGCGACTTGAGAAGTCCTGCTCCATGGTGAAGGCTGTCCCTAGCAGACCGACCGTCAACGTGCCGGCTTCCACAGCGGCCAAACCGGCGGCATCGGCGATGTGCAGGAAAGGAATCGACACCGCCGCCTCAATACGTGGCGCCACCTTATGCATGGTGTTGGTACACAGCACCACACACTCGGCGCCGCCCGCTTGCAGGCGACGTGCGGCATCTTCCAGGATCAGCGCGGCGTCATCCCAACGCCCTGCATGCTGGGCCTGCTCCACAGGGCCGAAATCCACGCTGTACATCAGCAGTTGCGCCGAGCGCAGCGGCCCGAGTTGGTCGCGCACGCGCTGGTTGATGATCCGGTAATACTCGGCGCTGGACTCCCAGCTCATGCCGCCGATAAGGCCGATGGTGCGCATGTGATATTCCTGACAAGGGATGTGGTTTCACCTTACCCACTGGCCAGCCAATAGTCATACGCAGTTGCCGGCCAAATGACCGGTGCAGTTTTAAGCCGTACGCCGAACCGCCGCATCTGCCATGATCAGCCCTCGCAACCCGGCTCACCCAAGGAATCTGGCAATGGACGATGTACAGCAACTGGGCGAGATGCTTCGTCATTTCGCCGACAGCGAAGCGCACAAGAAACAGCAATTCGACGTGCAGTCGGCCCGCTGGGCACAAAAGCTCGGTGAGTTGTTCGGGCAGATCGAACAGTGGTTGGAGCCGGTGAAAACCGTCGGGCTGCTGGAGGTCCATCGTGAAGCCTATGTGGCCAGCGGACCCAGCGTGCCGGTGGAAACGTCCACCTTCAAGACCGAGAAGCTCAACGTGCAGATTACCGGCAAAACCGTGGAGTTCGTGCCGGATGTGATGGGCGCGGGCGGCTCGATTTCCGTGGCAGTGATGGGCTTGACCGCAGCCCGCCACGGCAGCGTTTCGCTGGTGCTGGCGGCCGACAAAAACGACTGGCTGTGGAAGAAAACCAATGGCCTGAAGGACCCGGATACCTTCGGTTTCGACGCCAACTTCCTGGCCTCGCAGTTGCAGAGCCTGATTCCTCGCGAGCGCAGCTGAGTCGTCTTGTCACCATACCCGCTGGTCTGCCAGATACCTGGGGCTAAATAAGGTGCATTCCCCCAGGATTGGCTATACCTACAGCTCATTGTTTCGATGAAAACCGCCAGGGAGTTCAATGATGAAGCTAAGGCTAATGATCAGCACGCTATGCATCGCCACGATGGGTATGACGGGCTGCGCCAGCAAGGTTACGCAACCGGATGAGTATTCGGGCTTTCTCTCCGACTACAGCCATCTCAAGCAGGCCCAGTCACCGTCGGGCGCCGAGGTGATGCGCTGGGTCGATCCCAAGCTGGACCTGAGCCGCTACAACGCGGTCTACATCGAACCCACGCAGTTCTTCCCCAAACCCCACGCCACCGCGAAAATCCCCGACAGCACCCTCAACGGCATCAATGCCTACTACAACCAGGCGCTCAAGCGTGAGTTGGCCAAGTCACTGCCCCTGGCCAACGCGCCCGGCCCCGGTGTGATCGTGGTGCGTGCGGCAATCACCGCCGTCAGCAGCAAGACCGAAGGCCTGAAACCCTATGAGTTCATCCCGGTGGCCCTGGTGGCGGCGGCGGTGAGTACCGGCACCGGCATCCGTGACCAGGAAACCACCTTGGGCACCGAGGCGCAGTTCCTGGACGGCGCCAGTGGCAAGGTCATCGCCCAAGTGGTGCGCAAAGGTACCGGCAAGCCGCTGGAAAACGATTCGCAGGTGATGAAGGCCGATGACGTGAAAAGCGTGATCGACGGTTGGGCGTCCGACCTGCATCAGTCCTACGTGAAGCTTAGAAAACACTAGAACGCATTCCTGGCCAGCCGGTTGTAGTAGCTGAGCAGGGCATCGTAGCGGCGGGTGACGAGGTAATAGTCGTCACTCAACTGCTGCGGCGCGGCGTGGTTCTGCCAGTCCTGGCGCAGGGTATCCAAGGCCTTGAGGTATTCATCGGCAGGCGCCTTGATGTTGTACCAGAGGTGAATCGCCTCATCGTCGGGCCTTCTGCTGGGCATGGCATTCAGAAAGACTCGGCTGTCTTCGGCAGCCTTGCGTACCGCCTCGGTCAGGTCGGCCACGTGTTGCGGGGTCAGTCTGGCGTCGCGCATGCCTTGCTCGATCTGGTTGACCGCCTGGCGCGCCGTGATCATGTAGTTGAGCAGGTGCCACTGCATGTCCCGGCCAAAACGCGCCTCCAGCAACGCCAGTTGCGCGGGACGCAAGCGTTGCTCTTCGCGTTCCAGGGAGCGGCGCAGTTCTGCAGATTTGGACGCGTAGTCAATGCCTGTGCCGATCAGCTCTTTTTTCAGGAATGCCTGCGTGCTGTCCGCGAACCGCCGCGACTGGCCCTGGGACTCGAACAGTTTCAGGTCGGTGGCCTTCGTGGTCATCGCCTCCAGGCTTGACACGTAGCGCTCAGTCACGCCGATCAACCGACTATCCGGCAGCAGTCGCTCCAACTTGACGGTAATCTTCGGTGCACACACATCTTTGCGGATCACATCCGGCTGCGGTTCCCTGGTGTCGCCGAACTCTTCACGGTCGGCGAGTGCTTGCTGTGTCTTTTCACCCTGAGGGTTAACAAGCTGGTAGTACGCCAGCCGTGTGTCTCTATCGACACGGTTTACACAGTCGATGATCGGCGCCAATGCACTGGCAGTTGCCGTTTCTGGACCCTCGCGCTGGTCCCACCACAACTCCAGCAAATGGACTTGTTTCCCTGCACTCGCGATGCCGAACAAGCCAAAAACCAGCGCAATGCCCAGGGCAATAAACCAATTGGAGTTCATCGTCCCACCTCCTGGCCATACCACTGCGCCTTCGTGGCAGGAGCTTGGCAGTTATCTGCAGTGCGTGGCATGCGGCTGCACAGGCGTTCGGTCCACTGCTGCAGGCCTTGGTTGCGGGTGAGCAGGTGCTGGTTGTCGAGCACCTTCAAGCCAGCGTAGAGCGCGACCGCGCTGACGAGGCAAAGCGCACCGCCGAGTGCGGCCCAGCGTGGATGCCTGGCGGTCCAAGGCGTGTGGTGATTCATGAACGGCCGCTTGATCAACCCCACCAGCGCCAGCGCGACCACCAGGGTCAAGCTGGCGAACGGGCTGAACACATAACCCAACGCCGCCGCGAGGACCAGGCCGGGGACCAGGTCGCGTATCGGCAACAGCGGCAAGTGGGTCGGGGTGATCCAGCGGGGCAAGCGTTGGCTCAGCTGTTCATCCAGCACGCGGTATTGATGAGCCAACGGACGCCAGGCCTGCCAGGCGATGCCCGCACAGACCACGGCACCGATCGACCATAGGATCCCCTGGCCCAAGGTCGGTAGCACGTTGCCGGCCAAGGCGTCGGCCTTTGCCAGCACGCCCACCAGGCAACTGAGCACCAGCGCAACGATCCACGGCCAGGTGTCCATGGCCGACTCCCAGCCCTGCCAGAAATACACCGTGCCACCGGGCATGCCTTCGGCAACGCTGACGTGATCGGCATAAATATCGGCGCTAAGGGTCTTGCAGGCCTGCCAGTCGTCTTCGTCGAAGCGTTGGGCGAAAGCACGGCGCTGGCCCAGGCTCATCGGTGCCAGCAGTAAACGGGCAGCGCGCTGTTGCGGGCTGTAGGGCGGTTCTGCGGCCAATGCACGTTGGCGTGCCATAAAGGCTGGCCCTTGCTGGCGCTTCAACAACAGCGCCCAGTCGCCGGCAGGGCAGCCATGCTCCGCGCCGCCGTGCCAGTTTTGTCCGGCGCACACTGCGTCGAACACCGTGCTCGACCAGTAATGATGATTGGCAAGCAGCCTGGCCAACCATTCGTTGAACCACTCGGCATGGGGATGATTGTTGACCCAGGCATGCGTGCCGGTTGTAGCCGCGTAGGCGGCCAGGAACGCAGCGTCGTCTTGCTGGCCGAGGGCTTGGTGCAAGGGTTGCTGCAACTGGGTCCGGTGCTGGAACTCCAGGGTGCTGATCAATTCGCTGGGCAATTCCAACCGCTGCCAGGCGGTCAGCCAGTTGAAGGTCTCGAAGGCCCACCGCGTGTCTTCGGCATTGAGGTCGCCGTCGATACAGCGTTGCAACAGGTGGACTTCCAGCAACAGCGCGGTGCCATCGGCCATGGCCGCTTGGTAATGCTGGGCGAGGCTGTGGTCGGATGTCTCGATAAGCACGTCATCCGCGACCTGCTCGTCGGGGTTCCATGCCAGTGCTGCCTCATAGGCTTCGCGCAGACGCTGATAGCCCTCGGGGTCATCGTCCGGGCGGGTTTTTTTCAACAAGGCGGCGTATTGACGCTTGATCGTGCGGCTATCGGCATCCGGCGTCAGGCCGAGAACATTCCAGCAAGTCATGTGCGGTACAACTCCCTAAACAATCGCGCCCGGTCTGACCCTGTTGCGGCCGGGCGCGTGGCGTTACTTGAGCGGTGTCAGTGGCGGTAGCTTCCATTGACCGCTACCCACCTCAGGCTTGGGCAGGTAAATCCGCAGTACAGCGAAAAACGGGCCGGGCGGGGCCGGCAACCAGTTGCTCTGTTCGGCTTTCGGTGGCTCATGGTGCTGCAACGCCAGGGTCACACCGCCGTCGGCGTCGCGCTTGAGGTCACCCAACATGCGCGAGTTGATCAGGTAGCGTTTCTTGTGATTGGGCACCAGCAGCTTGGTCTTGGCGTCGTACATGGTCAGGGACCAGAACGCATCGGCCGGAGGCAACTGGTCCTTGGCGAAATGCACGGTGTAACTGTGACGCGCACCGTTGGCCGGCTTGCCTTCGCTGTCGACGTAGTAACCGAGGTACGCGGCCTCGTCGCTGGAGTTGCCGAAGATGCCCATGTCCGCACCGGCGTAGCGGTACAGGTAGTTGTTTTGCAGGTGGTCGCGGCTGCCGAACAGATCACCGCTGGATACTTGGTGGGTGTCGAGCTTGTCCTTCTTGAACGCTGCAAACTCGGCGCGGGCATCGCTGATGCCATCTTCCAGGGCCTTGCGCTGCTCAGGCGTCAACTGGTTGAACTTGAACGGCGCACCGGGGGCGACGCCGATTTTGGCAAAGCGCGCCAGCAGGTCTTTTTCACTGTCCTGGGGCGCGGCGAAGGCCAGCATGAAGTTCAGGTAGCGAAACAGTTGCGGGCCTTCAGCCATGGTCGCGGTGGGCTTGGGCCATGCCACCTTCGGCGCCTTGGCCGGCGCGGCTTGTTTCACGTAGCTGCTCAGCGGCTGCACTTTGTAGCCGTTCTGGATCTGCTTGACCTTGTTCAGGTCTTTTTCATCGAACAGCTGCGTGCGGTACAGGGCGTAGGCGATGTTGCTTTCGCTGTACACCACGCGGTCCACGTTGACCGGTTGCTGACCTTTCCAGTCCGGGCCGGCAATCATGTAGTGGCCGCCATTGTTGCCGGTGCTGCGGGTGCCCAGGTAGGCGATGTTCTGCGTATAGAGGTCGATCAACTGCACCGAGTAGTAACGGTTGTCTTCGATCTTCGGCAACGTCAGCACCAACGGCTCGCTGCGCAGGTCCATCCATACAAAGGAGTAGGGCGTGTCGGCGTTCGGGGTCGCAAGCGCCGTGTCCTTGGGCGTGAACACTTCGGCGGTGTTGCCGATCCGGTTGAACGGTGCCTTGAAGTTGGCGCCGCCTTTATCAACGGCCTGGGTGTAGAGCGTCTTGTACATCTCCACCACCGGGTAGCCATACAGGTAGGCTTCCTTGGCGATGGCCCGCGCTTCGCCCGGGGTCGCGGTGAAGTCGGCCCAGGCGCCGGTACTCATGAGTATCGAGAGGCT
Source organism: Pseudomonas cyclaminis (assembly GCF_015163715.1). Lineage (GTDB taxonomy): Bacteria > Pseudomonadota > Gammaproteobacteria > Pseudomonadales > Pseudomonadaceae > Aquipseudomonas > Aquipseudomonas cyclaminis. The sequence goes on along the minus strand of NZ_JADDUM010000227.1, from coordinate 32,062 downwards.
CGCCAACAGCAGGCGCGTCGGTTGTTTGATCATGTTGTTGCGTCTCTTAATGAGCAGGGGATGATGTCGACCAGTTTCCAGCTTTTATAGCTGAACCCATGTTTGCCGGGCAGAGTTTGCACCCAGTTGCTCTCGAAGTCTTTTGGCGCGTGCGGTCCGAAGTGAAGTTTGTGGCAGAGTGCTGGCGCGGCACATCGATAACGTCCGACGGCGCGATGGGCAAGGTGCCGCGCAGCAGTCGAATCAGTCTCACAGGGTGAAGGCGATCACTTCAGGGCAGCGGCAGAATCAAGCGTGCGGCAGCATCGATTTGACTTTGTCACGCAGTTGATCAATCGAGAACGGTTTGGCAATCACCTGCATGCCTGCGGGCACGTCAATGTTCTCGGCATAGCCGCTGGCGAACAGGATCGGCAGCGAGGGTCGCAGCTCACGGACTTTCGTTGCCAGCTGCTTGCCGTCCATGTCCGGCAGGCCAACGTCGGTCATCATCAGGTCAATCACCTGGCCATTGTCCTGAACCTGAACCAAGGCCTCTTCAGCGTCGGCCGCTTCAAGCACCTCGAACTCCAACTCCTCAAGTACATCGACGATCAGCATGCGCACAATGGCGTCATCTTCAACGACAAGGATGATGGAGGTTGGCGCGGACGACATAGTGGGAGTTCCTGAAAAGAGGGGGGGGCGGTGATAAAAAAGTCAAAAAGACACTGCACTAGTGAGTCTTCCCGATCCAGGCAAGTTCCCCTGAAGCGCGCATTGTGACGACACTGGACGGCGTTGTCTCTTTCCAGGGCCGTACAAATTGAATTCGTAGGCCCAGCCCCGCAGGGTTTGCTGCAAGGCTGGGGTGCTCAACAGCGCCAATCAAGGCATTACAATTGGGCATCGATGAGTTGCTGTAGAGCCGGCTTGTTCACGAAATCGACATTCATGTCAGTTGGGTCAAATGTGCTGACAGAGTATTCCCGTGTACCGCGCTTGCTGCCATAGGGGGACAGGGTGGCGGCAATGTTCCCGCTGTTCAGTGCTTTCTCCATGCCCTCCTGCATCGATTGCAAGGTGGTGAATGTGGCCATCCCGGAGTTGGGTTCGTAGAAAAACCAATCGGTCTTGCCGGCTTCAACTCTTATCCCGGCGAGCATTGCATGGTTTTTGGTAGTGATTCTCAGGGTTTTTGATTGGGGGGAGTTGGTCAAGTCCTCGATGATGTCTTGGTAAGGTGTCTTCGTATGCGGTTTGCCCATATGGAACGTGGTTTTCCTGCCGGCCGACTCTTGAAGATCCTTTAGCTGTTGGATGAACAAAGCAGCTTTGGGATCGCTTGGGTTACCGGCTGCCCTGTAGAGGTTTTGCATCAGCTTATCTTCTTTCCCCTGGTGGACCGCCAAGGCCATTGCATTGGATAGACCCGCGCACTCGCCACGCGACGTAATATCAACATTCGTCAGGTAATGAACTTGTGACACCGGGACGACGCGAACGCCGGGCGCGTTGACATCGTGGGTCAAGAGACGAGATGCATACTGAGCCTCCTCGAGGTCGTTCTTTTTGATTTCCCTTGTCAGTACCCCCATTTCTTCCGGGGTTCGCTCGGGTTTTGATGCCAACTGCCTGAGTTCAGCGCTGCCCATGCCTTTTTGGTACCCCTCGACATTCTGCAGGAGGCCGCGTGAATGCCCCATGTTGTACCGCGGCAGATTGGACGGCGTTTGCGCAGCGAGGATGTTGTTCTTGAAGTCCACATGATAGAGCTCGCGCTCTTCCTGGGCGTTAAGCGTGGGGGGCTCACTTGCGCCCTTGGGCTTGAAGTCCTTGATCGGCAAGCCATACAGCTCGTTTTTGTCGGGGTTGTAGTGGTACCACTGATCGTTCTTGAGTACTGAAACCGTTTCGATGCTGCGGTTCCCGGAGGTAAACGTACCGATCAAGGCCGTGCCGTGTTCTTTGCTGACGGCGTTCAGCAGGTCATAGCTACCGCTGGCACCCCTGAGTTTATGAATGGCCTCAGCCCCTTTGGTCGCGAGGAAACTGGCGCCCTGGCCCAATACCCTGGCGCCTCCCGCCGCCAGATCACCCAAACCGCTCAAGGGGTTCAGCGCCCCTATGGTCGCTGCGCCGATCACTTTGGCGGCCCGTAGCGCCTTGGCGCCGCTGGAGAGCGCGGAGCTGCTTATCTTCATCAGTTTGCCTGCGGCTGCGGCGCCGGCGGTGAGAAAGCCGAATACATCCAGCACCAGATCGAATGCGCCCTCGCCATAGTTTCCTTTCTGGAAATTGACGATGGCCGATCGAAACGGGATCAGGTTCAACAGAAATTCGGTGAGTGGCTTGGGGCCGCCTTGCAATTCGTCCAGGGTGGTCTGGCCCAGCGCATTGGCTTTTATAGACGGGTCGTCGAGTTCAAGGTGCTGAACAAACGCGTTGGCAATGGCATGGGATCGATCGCCATTGAAGGTGTTCAACTGTGATTCATTCACCGGTCGTTCAACACTGAGCAGGTCGGCTCCCTCCTCAGGCTTGAAGGGTTTAGTCGTGGATACCCACCGTGATTGACGTGAGTTCTGTTCCTCCGCCCGCCACAGATACGTGGGTTCAATCGTGCCTTTGTTGAAGTTGATTTCGTACGCTGCCGATACGCCGTTCAGTTCAGTCCTGACCAGCAGGCCTGGCTTGTTTGGGCCGTAGGTCTTATCGGTAAACCCCAGGCCTAACTCATGCGAACCTTCTTGGAACAAGGTGACTTTACCGAATTCGAAATTTTTTCGATCCGCCAACGGCAGCTGTGAAATCAAGTGCCGGATCGTGGTGTTTACAGCGGATTTTTTCTCCTTGATGCTTTGGCTGAACTCTTGTTCGAAGGCGCCTCGCACGCCAAAACTCAAGTTGGCGTTCAATGCTTCCAACGGAATACGGGGGTCATCCGACTTGAAGGGCGCCGGATCCGGCAAGTCCATCATGGCGATATCCAACATCGAATGCTTGCCCACCAGCCTGATTTGCTTATCGGTCCCGCGATAAGCGTCCGTACTCAGCACTTTCTCTTCAAAAAGCGGCCCCAGGTCGCCAAAACGCTCTTGGAGTCTGGCCAGTGCAATTTCTTTTCGGGTGGGTATTGGCTCGTCCAGCGCTTTGGTCGCCGTGAGCCGAGCGTCAAGTTGTTCGTTGAAGGCGGTTCTGACCGTATCGAGTTGTGCGTCGGAATAGTCGTCGTTGAGGTTTTTGCGGATAACACCGTTGGCCACTCCCCAATCCACCAGGGCCGCAGCCTGGGCGTGCTGGGTAATCGAACGGTCTGCCAGGGATGCACTTTCGGCCTCGCGCATGACGTCGGCAAACGTCATGTTCGGGACTTTGCCCGGCGTACGGGCCTCGATTGTGGCCGCAGCCACCGCCAGGTTCATCCACGCCGTACTGCCATAGGTCACAGAGGCGGGTATGTCCTTGATCAGGAACACCGGGGCGCGGCTGGCCAACAGCAGGTGGGCACCGACGTGTGCCAAGGCGGGGCTTGTGCGCTTTGTCGCGCTCAAATGAGCGGCCAGGCCTTCAACTACGGCGGAGGCAGGCTTACCCCAATGTTGCTCGCTTGCCAGATCGAAACCGGCAATGCTGTTGCGACGAGGCGCGGTGATGGACTCAGGGTCCATCTGCAGCGCAATTCCCGCCAGCAGGTAATCCGTCACGCTGCTGCCGGTGTCAATGCCTTGCATTTTCTCTTGTATCTCTTTGCCCATCAGTTGGGCCTGCGGTGAGCTGATCAGCGCATTCAGTATCTTCGCGGGATCATTCTGCGCATCCGCCGGTAACGGCTGGCGATAACGCAGGAACTCCAGTACACCGCCTTGGGTTTGCATCACCAACGGTTTGTCACCCAGATGGTGGGCGTGATTGAGCGTAATGGCCCGCAGGCGTCGCTGTTCGTCTGACGCCAAGGGCGTTGGCCAGGACAGCGCGCCTCCCAGATTGCCCAGAGGGTGCTCCAATGCTCTGTCGATGACCGCATCAGCGAGTGCATTGAGGTGGAAGTGGGCGGCGGGCACCTTGACTCCCAGGTGCTCGATGAAAGCCTCCAGGCCCACGCTGCCATTGCCCGGCGCGAGGTACGAAGAGGCCGGATCGATAGCCATGGAGGTGTTTTTTATCCCCTCAAGAATGGCCTCGGGCGTTGCGTCTTTGCCCAATCTTGTCGCCAGGTCCCTGAGCGCCTGGCCGAACGTCTTCAAGTTCGCCTTATCGGCCAGTTTGCGGGGGAGGTCGGTTTTCCCGGGTGACGATGGGGTGTCCGGGGTGCCGATAGCCGAAGGGGCTGACTCAGCAAGGCTCGGCCTGGGCGTGGCTGTAACGACGGGAAGGGGCGTGGCGGTAGACACGTGTGTCGAGATATTCAACATGCTGCAAATACCTTTACGGATAGGAATTAAGCGCCCTCCTGATGGAGACTCCCTGTTTCCGAGACGCAGCATTGGGTGGAAAACCGACGCGCCCACGTTCCGATTGCACGTGCACAACAGTGTGAGCAGTTAAATCGTTGACATGATGTGACATGCCGTTGATAGAGGCACTTTTGCACCAAGTGGCAGCAGTTCTTCGCACTCCCGGCCTTAGAAAAATAGCGTTCAACCGCAACTTTGGGGCAAACTCCCGGTTTTTCCGCACTTGGCCAAGGCATGCCCATGACTCCCGCGTCGTCAGTCGATGAAAAGAGCTTTCGTACCCTCCTGAGCCGAAACGTGGCATTACCCCTGGGTGTGGGTGTGCTCAGCGCCGTGTTTTTTGTGTGCCTGATCACGTATTTGCTGACGGTGATCAAGTGGGTGGAGCACACCGATCGGGTGATCAATAACCTTAACGAGTCCTCCAAGCTCACCGTTGACCTGGAAACCGGCATGCGCGGGTTCCTGATCACCGGTGACGAGCATTTCCTCGACCCGTACGAAGTGGCCAAGCCGCGCATCATTGCCGACCTGCGTAATTTGCAGGAGCTGGTGGCGGATAACCCGCAGCAGGTCGACCGCCTCAAGCGCCTTGAGGCCATGCAGGCCGAGTGGAACAAATACGCCCAGTCGATGATTGATATGCAGCGCGAGAACGGTGATTACCGCAACGCGGTCAAGGCCGGCCGTGGCAAGCGCCTCACCGATGAGATTCGCAAGGAATACGACGAAGCGGTGGCGATGGAGCAGCAGTTCCGCCTCACCCGCAATGAGGATGTCACGCGCACGACTGTGATCAGCGTCTCCCTGTACCTGGCGTTCGTACTCGGCTTGAGTGGCTTTCTGGCGTATATCGGCAGAAGAAATTTGTTAGCTCTATCAGAGAGTTATGCCGCAACCCTCGCGTCACAACAGAAGATTGCACGGCGCCTCGAACAGCAGGCCTGGTTGCGCAATGGGCAGACTGAACTGGCCGAACAAGTGCTGGGCCAACTGACCCTGAACATGTTGGGGCGCAATATCCTGCAATTTTTCGCCCAATACATGGGCTCGGCCGTTGCGGCGCTGTATGTGCGCGAGGAACACGGCGGCCTGAAACGGGTGGCCACGTATGGCTTCTCCCGCGAGCAGGAGCAGCTGGAGCAATCAATCTACAGCGACGAAGGTATCGTTGGGCAGGCCGCGCAACTGGAGCGTCTGATCCGCCTGGATGATGTGCCGGTGGATTACTTCAAAGTCAGCTCCGGCCTCGGCGAAGGTGCTACCCGCAGCGTGCTCGTGGTGCCGACCAGCGATGACGACCGTGTCAACGGGGTGATCGAACTCGGCTTCCTGCGCCCGCTGAATGACCGCGACATTGAATTGCTGGAGCTGATCGCCGGCAACATCGGCACCTCCATCGAGGCCGCGCGTTATCGCCAGCGCCTGCAAGAAGTGCTGGCCGAGACCCAGCAGCTCAACGAAGAGCTGCAAGTGCAGCAGGAAGAACTCAAGACCGCCAACGAAGAGCTGGAGGAGCAGTCACGCATCCTCAAGGAATCCCAGGCCCACCTGGAGACCCAACAGGCTGAGCTGGAACAGACCAACGAACAATTGGCCGAGCAGACCCAGACCCTGGCCGATCAGCGCGACGCCATGGACCGCAAGAATGTCGAACTCAACCAGGCCCAGGTGGAGCTGGAAGATCGCGCCGAAGAGTTGCAGCGCTCCAGCAAGTACAAGTCCGAATTCCTCGCCAACATGTCCCACGAGTTGCGCACGCCGCTGAACAGCTCGCTGATCCTGGCCAAGTTGCTGGCGGAAAACCCCCAGGACAACCTCAGTGCCGAACAGGTCAAGTTTGCCGAGTCGATTTACTCGGCCGGCAATGACCTGCTCAACCTGATCAACGACATCCTGGATATCTCCAAGGTCGAAGCCGGCAAGCTGGAAGTGCGCCCGGAAAACTCCAGCGTGGCGCGTCTGGTCGACGGTCTGCGCGGGATGTTCGAGCCGCTGGCCGCCGACCGCAAGCTGGGCTTCCAGGTGGAGGTCCAGGCCGACGCGCCGGCGATGCTGTTTACCGACCGCCAGCGCCTGGAGCAGATCCTCAAGAACCTGCTGTCCAACGCGGTCAAGTTCACCGAGCAGGGCCAGGTCAGCCTCTCGGTATCCCGCGCATCGGAGGAGGGCATTGCCTTTACCGTGCGCGATTCCGGGATCGGTATCGCGCCGGACCAGCAGGAAAGCATCTTCGAAGCCTTCCGCCAGGCCGACGGCACCACCAACCGCCGTTACGGCGGCACCGGCCTGGGCCTGTCGATTTCCCGCGACCTCGCAACCTTGCTCGGTGGCTACATCAGCGTGACCAGCGAACCGGGCAAGGGCAGCGTGTTCACCCTGATATTGCCGGAGCAGTACCTGGAGCGCGCCGACGACGCGCCGCCGATCGAGCCGCCGCGCCACGCCGTGGTAGTGCCTGCCCCGGCACCGATCAAGGTGTCGCCGCTACCGGTCGCCGACGCTGACCTGATCCCGCGCTTTGCCGACGACCGCGACAAGGCCCCGTTCACCAACCGCTGCATCCTGGTGGTGGAAGACGAGCCCAACTTCGCCCGTATCCTGTTCGACCTGGCCCACGAACTGGGCTACCACTGCCTGGTTGCCCACGGGGCGGATGAAGGCTACAGCCTGGCCGAGGAGTACATCCCCGACGCGATTCTGCTGGACATGCGCCTGCCGGACCATTCCGGGCTGACCGTGCTGCAACGCCTCAAGGAGCATGCCAGTACCCGTCATATCCCGGTGCATGTGATCTCCGTGGAAGACCGCGTCGAAGCCGCCATGCACATGGGCGCCATCGGCTATGCGGTCAAACCCACCACCCGCGAAGAGCTCAAGGACGTGTTTGCGCGGCTGGAAGCCAAGCTGACCCAGAAGGTCAAGCGCGTACTCCTGGTGGAGGACGATGACCTGCAACGCGACAGCATTGCCCGCCTGATCGGCGACGATGACATCGAGATCACCGATGTCGGTTTCGCCCAGGCCGCGTTGGACCTGCTGCGCACCAACGTCTACGACTGCATGATCATCGACCTCAAGCTGCCGGACATGCTCGGCAATGAACTGCTCAAGCGCATGGCCACCGAGGACATCTGCTCGTTCCCGCCGGTGATCGTCTACACCGGGCGCAACCTCACCCGCGATGAAGAGGCCGAGCTGCGCAAGTACTCGCGCTCGATCATCATCAAGGGCGCACGTTCACCGGAGCGCCTGTTGGACGAAGTCACACTCTTTCTGCACAAAGTCGAATCCCAGCTGTCCCATGACCGTCAGAAGATGCTCAAGACCGCCCGCAGCCGCGACAAGGTGTTCGAGGGGCGCAAAATCCTGTTGGTGGACGACGATGTGCGCAACATCTTCGCCCTCACCAGTGCGCTTGAGCACAAAGGCGCCGTGGTGGTGATCGGGCGTAACGGCCGCGAAGCCATCGACAAACTCAATGAAGTCGACGATATCGACCTGGTGCTGATGGACGTGATGATGCCGGAGATGGACGGATACGAGGCCACCGCCTTGATCCGCCAGGACCCGCGCTGGAAGAAGCTGCCGATCATCGCGGTGACGGCCAAGGCCATGAAGGACGATCAGGAGCGTTGCCTCGCGGCGGGCTCCAACGATTACCTGGCCAAGCCGATCGATCTGGACCGTCTGTTCTCACTGATTCGCGTATGGCTGCCGAAGATGGAACGCATTTAAGTGGAGCACGTTTTTTTGGACAAGAGCAGCGACATCGAGCTGCGCCTGCTGATTGAGGCGATCTACCTCAAGTACAGCTATGACTTTCGCGACTACTCCGGTGCGTCGGTCAAACGCCGTGTGGCGCACGCCCTGCGCCAGTTCGACTGCGCGACCATCTCGGCCTTGCAGGAGCGTGTGCTGCACGATCCGGCGGCGTTCATGCAACTGCTGCAGTTCCTGACGATTCCGGTGAGCGAGATGTTTCGCGACCCGTCGCACTTCCTGGCCATCCGCCAGGAGGTGGTGCCGCTGCTCAAGACGTATCCGTCGATCAAGATCTGGATCGCCGGCTGCAGCACGGGGGAGGAGGTCTACTCCATGGCGATCCTGCTGCGTGAAGAGGGCCTGCTGGAACGCACGATCATCTATGCCACGGACATCAACCCGGCCTCGCTCGATAAAGCCAAGCAAGGCATCTTCTCCCTGGAGAACGTGCGCGCCTACACCGCCAATTATCAGCAGGCCGGTGGGCAACGTTCATTTGCCGACTACTACACGGCGGCTTACGATTACGCCATCTTCGACAAGACGCTACGGGAGAACGTGACCTTTGCCGATCACAGCTTGGCGACCGATAGTGTATTCTCAGAAACTCAATTAATTTCCTGCCGTAACGTACTGATTTATTTCAATAAAAAGTTGCAGGACAGGGCGTTTGGATTGTTTCATGAGTCGCTGTGCCATCGCGGCTTTCTGGTGCTGGGCAGCAAGGAAACCCTGGATTTTTCGGCCTACAGCAAGCAATTCGAACCCTTGGTCAAACAGGAACGGATCTACCGCAAATCATGAACGAAGCGCCAGCCAGCCCGATTCGCGGGATTGAAGCCATCGTCGTCGGCGCGTCTGCCGGCGGTGTCGAGGCGTTGCTGAGTATTTTTAACGAGCTGCCTGAGGGCTTTGGCTTGCCCATCATTGCCGTGCTGCACCTGCCGGATGAGCGTCGCAGCCAGTTGGCCGACGTGTTTGCCCGGCGCCTGCGTATCCCGGTGCATGAGGCGCGTGACAAAGAGGTGATCAAGGCGGGCGCTCTGTATTTCGCTGGCCCCGGTTATCACCTCTCGGTGGAGCATGATTACAGCCTGTCCCTGAGCCAAGAGGATCGCGTGCATCATTCCCGACCCGCCATCGATTACCTGTTCGCGTCGGCCGCCGATGCCTACGGCAAAAATCTGCTGGCCATTCTGCTGACCGGCGCCAACCAGGACGGCGCCCGTGGTCTGGCCCACGTCAAGCGCTCGGGTGGCACCACCATCGTGCAGGACCCGGACGAAGCGCGCATCGCCGTAATGCCCCGTGCGGCCCTGGCCCTGCACACCCCTGACCATATTCTTACGCTGAGCCAAATCGGCTCGTTACTGGCTTTGCTGGAATCTTCCCCATGTTAAGTACTGTCCAGGCCAAACTGCTGATCGTCGACGATCTGCCGGAGAACCTGTTGGCCCTCGAAGCGCTGATCAAGCGCGAGGATCGCCAGGTCTTCAAGGCATTGAGCGCCGATGAAGCCTTGTCCCTGTTGCTGGAGCACGAATTCGCCATGGCGATTCTCGACGTGCAGATGCCCGGCATGAACGGTTTCGAACTGGCCGAGTTGATGCGCGGCACCGAAAAAACCAAGAACATCCCGATTGTGTTCGTCAGCGCTGCTGGCCGCGAACTCAACTACGCCTTCAAGGGCTACGAAAGCGGCGCCGTGGATTTCCTGCACAAACCGCTGGATATCCACGCGGTGAAGAGCAAGGTCAATGTGTTTGTCGACCTGTATCGCCAGAGCAAGGCCATGAAGCAACAGGTCGAAGCCCTGGAGCGCAGCCGCCGCGAGCAGGAGTTGCTGCTGAACCGCCTGCAGGCCACCCAGGCGGAGCTGGAGCAGGCCGTGCGCATGCGTGACGACTTCATGTCAATCGTCGCCCACGAAGTGCGTACGCCCCTCAACGGGCTGATCCTGGAAACCCAACTGCGCAAGATGCACCTGGCCCGTGACAACGCCGCCGCCTTCACCCTGGACAAGATGCATGCGATGGTCGACCGCGATGAGCGACAAATCAAAAGCCTGATTCGCTTGATCGAAGACATGCTCGACGTGTCGCGTATCCGTACCGGCAAGTTATCGATACGCCCGGCGCGGTTTGACCTCACACAACTGGTCAGCAACCTGGTGGAGAACTTTGCGCCGCAAGTGGCGGCCGCCGATTCATCGATGCAACTGGTTGCAGACGAGCCCGTCGAAGGCAGCTGGGACGAGTTCCGCATCGAACAGGTGGTCACCAATCTGCTGACCAATGCCCTGCGCTACGGGGCCAAGAGCCCGGTTGAAGTGCGGGTGTACAGTGAGCACGGCGAAGCGCGGGTGGAGGTGCGCGATCACGGCATCGGCATCAGCGAAGAGAACCAGAAGCGTATTTTCCAGCAATTCGAGCGCGTGTCCGCCAGCCAAGTGGCAGCAGGCCTGGGCCTTGGGCTGTTTATTTCCGAGCAGATCGTTGCGGCCCATGGTGGCACCATCGAGGTCGAAAGCCAGATAGGCGAGGGCGCGCTGTTTCGGGTGTGCCTGCCCCTCGATACGTCGGCGTGAAATCAATCGTCACGTCGACGCAACCTTCTGCGTGACCCCATGGTCGTACATGCAGCAACTGACCGGACAAAGGCTTCCCATGAGTGAAGATGCACAAGATGTCGTACTGATTGTCGAAGACGACGAATCCATTATGTTTGTGCTGGGCGAATACCTGGCAGGCCTCGGCTATCGGGTGTTGAAGGCGATCAACGGCAAGGAAGCGTTTGAGATTCTGGCGACCAAGCCGCACCTGGACCTGATGGTCACCGACTACCGCCTGCCGGGTGGAATATCCGGTGTGCAGATTGCGGAACCTGCGATTCAGTTGCGGCCGGAATTGAAGGTCATCTTTATCAGCGGTTACCCGCAGGAAATCCTCGACTGCAACAGCCCGATCACGCGCAATGCACCGATCCTGGCCAAGCCATTTGATCTGGATACCCTGCAGGAACATATCCAGCGGTTGTTGGCCTGAACGATCAGGCTCTTCCTGAGCCTGAGTCATGCGACCAGGCTTACGCCAATGCCTGTGCGTTGATCCCGCTGGCGGGTGTGAAAACCACGCTGTAACCCGGTCCGGACTCCATGAACCTCTGAATGCCTGCGTGTTGTTCACTCCCGAGTTTGTAAACATTGGCCTTGCCCGCAGTTTGCGGCGTGGTGGTCAGCCCTCCCAGTTGATTGTCCAGCTCGTGTGAGTTGGAGTGATAAAGGTAGAGATCACCCTCAGGTGTTTTCTTGATATAGACGGCATGAGTAATTTTGTCTTTGTTATACCCTTTCTTGCTGACGAATGTGATCACCCCGGATTCGGTAATGTCGGCGGCATTGAAGGTGTCTTTCAGCGTATCGGGCTGAATATTCATAAGGGTGTTGTACCGAGGAGTACCACCATTTAAAGTTTCTTTAATAATCGTATTGAATGCTTTGTCGGTGATCTTTTTATCGGCCTGAGCTGTGCGCAGGGCAGTGCCATAACAAATATCGAGCTCGCGTTTGGGATCAAGACGTTTATATAAACTTTCTACGTTATCTTTAAGTTCGTCGGTAGAAAGTACCTTGGGCTGAAAATCATCGAGAGGCCTGCCAGAGGGGGTTCCGGAGCGAGGATCCAGGGCATGCCAATGACCTGTCGCATCATCCATCTTTGCAACTATCTTGATATCGTCAACATGATTAACGGATTTTATAGTCCCCTCGACAATACCGGGACGTTTAGCCAGAGACACCATATCAACCTTGGTTAGCCCCGCGTACACCTTCCTCGCGCCGTTTCGCGCAGACTTCAAGCCCTGCCAGCCTGAACGAGCCAGGTCGTCCAAGCCGCTCAATGGATTAAGGCTGCCGATGGCTGCACGGCCCAGAATTTTGGCGCCTTGGAGCGCTTTGCTAAAGGTCGATGTCGCTGACGATAAAAGCCTCGTGCCTTTTGCGGCGGCTCCGAGGCCAATCAAAAAGCCGAAGATGTCCATTGACAGATCTGCAACTCCCTCACCGATATTGCCCTTCTGGAAATTGACAATGGCTGATCTGAATGGAATCAGGTTGAGCAGAAACTCTCGGGCTTTTTCGTAAAATGGCTCCTCCTCATCAAAGGTCGTCGTCCCCCGGGCCTCGGCTTCAAAGGCGCGTATATTGGTGACTTTTACAAAAGCGTCCGCTATGTAGGCTGTCCTTTCACTACTAAAATTGCTGAATCTGTCAGGGGGACTGATTCTTTCATCGGCCACATCCGATGGGTATTGGCCGGAGGGGATGACCTCTGAGCGTAGAAGGTTGGGATGAGTGCTGTTGGCCGGGAATTTTCCCGCTTGGACGTCGCGTAACTCAGGGCGTTCAGTGATTTGACCACTTTTCAGGTCGACTTCATAAGTACGCAGTTGATTTTCCCGTTCAATGTTTACCAGCAAGTTGTTATTCGCGGGCGCCCTGACACTCGCAATTTGACTGAAAGGCTCATAATCAATTGTGTTCTCTTGAATAAGAGTGATCTTTCCGAATTCAAAATCTTTACGAATGCCGACAGGCTGTGTCGCTATGATGTGTTTAACTTGCGTGGCTATACTTTTTTCTGTGTTATCGAAGTATGTTGGGAGCGCAGCTGTGAAGGCGGCGTTAATATTTTCCAAGCGGTCGGCTTGTCCCTGAATCTGCCTGACATCAACGTTACTGTTGGAGCTGACCCAGTCGAGTACCGGCGGCTTGCTAATACTTTCATTCAAATAAAGATCAAGTATCGAATAAGGCCCCGGGTAGTCTCGGTGCTCAGGATACGAGGTTATACATTTCTCCTCAAAGCCTATGTCCTCGCCATATACACGTCGCAGCTCCTTGAGCGCCATTTCCTTGCGTGTCGGAAATGGCATGGTTTGAGCCTGGGAGGCCGCACTCAACTCCTTCATCTGCTCGTTGAACACAGTTCGAACAGCCCCCATCTGCTCTTCGGTATACGCATCATCGGTGGCCGACGGGATAATGCCATTCACGACTCCCCAATCTTTAAGGGCGTTATGTTGAGCGGCATATTCAATTTGCCGACCGCCCGCATTCACAGGTGCCACATTGGCGCGGCGCATGATATCGGCATACGTCATCGTAGCTGACGATCCGGGTAGATCGGCTTCAACCCGAGCTACCGCGGTACTGAATGTGACCCATGAATGGGAGCCGTAAGTGACCCGTTCAGGAATGCCCTTAACCAGTAACTCCGGTGCCTTGTGTGACAACAGCAGGCAGGCGGCAATCGGGGCCATTTCGATGCTGGCGCGCTTTTGGGTGATCAGGTGATCAGCCAAGCCTTTAACCACCTTTGAAGGATGCATGCCCCAGTATTTGCTCTGCATCAGATCAAAGCCTGCAACCTTCGTCCTGTTCGAGTCTGAGCTGCTTTCAGGGTCAAGGGTGGCGTGGAGCGCTGCCAGAGTCCAGTCGTTGATGCTGCTGGGCGTCGACACGCTTTGAAACGTGCTCTGCAATGCGCTGCCAAGGCTTTGCGCCTCGGGCGAACTCAAAATCGTCTCAATAACGCCGCGTGGATTACCCAACTGGTGAGCACTGAAACTGTGGGGCGTGGCCAGATAACCCAGTACCCCTCTCTCATGAATTTTGCGTTGCAGCCCCGGGAGCCCCAGGCTGTTATCAGTCAGGGCGGTGTGCAGACTGTCGTGGCTGATCCCCCCCAACGGTATTGGCCAAGACATGGCTCCCGTCAAATCGGCATGAGGCGGTGCTGTCAGTCCGTTGTTGAGCAGCATTTGACCCATATTCGCGATCTCGTCAAATGTCTTGGGCGTTTCCCAACCATGATCGCTGATGAACTTTTCCAGGGACACCGTTTGGCCAGGTTTTAGATTATGCGCGTCGCTGTAAGAGGAGCCTTCCTTGACTTTCATGTGAGTGCTTTTCAGCGCATTGAGAATTGCGCGTTTTAATTTTTCTTCAGCGAACTTCGGTTGTACATTGTGCTTTTCGTAGGTCGATGCGCTCGACCGGTACTTCAAGTTTTTTTCCAATTCCTTGTGGTTGACGATCACTCTAATTAGTTTATTTGCCAGCGTATATCTGTCGTAGGTATCCCCGAGTTTTTGGGTTTCGGTTTGCAAAGCGTCTGATGATCTATCCGCAACTTTCCTGTGCGGATCGTTGAGGGGGATCGGAGGAAAGGCCTTGTTTGTTTCAAGGTAGGTGGCCTGCGCCTCAATTGCCGGGTTGTGTTGCGCGCTGGAAGGTGCACCATAAAAATTGGCAACGGTGATGTAGGGGGCCGATGTATTGCTAGTTGGGGCGAAAACAGGAAACTTACCCGCCCCTATCACACGGGCGGCCGCATGATGGGGGCCATTGTGCCGTTCCAGGCTTCGCCTTGTTGCGGCCCCCAGAGAACCTGGCGTTTACCACCAATCGTAGCGGCGATGGTGTTAGCTAAAGGGTCTATTTCAATCGGTTTTGAGCGGTCAACCTTCATCTGGCTAACCCACTGGATCACGCGCGGGCTTTTCATGACATCGTGCAGATGCGACCACCATTCTCCGAAAGTCGAGGCTGTTGGAATATTGTCGATAAACAACGGAAAACTGCCGTCTTTAATACCCTGTCGCAGCTCGCCGGCAAACAGTACGGCCAAAGCGCTGTCGGCCCCGCCTCGGGAGCCGGTAGCGGGGGTGGCAGGTGCCTCGGTATTGCGCTCGGGCCTGATAATGTGTGGCTGATCAATGGGGGGCGTTGCTGGCGGGGGATTCACTGCCGTGGGATTAAGAGGGGTCGGTCGTGGGGAGTGAGTGGAGTTGCTCGTAATCATTCGTGGCTCATTGGGTAATTTCAAAGGGCATCAGGGCTAAATAATCCCTTCTCCTGATGTAGGTCTTTATACCCAAAGCTGTATTTCGGTTCCCTCCGTCGCAGTACGCTTAGTATCTGGATATATCAATGCAATGTTTACTCAAGGCCATGAAAGAGTCTGGTCACGCGCAACGCGTCGATCCTGATCCAGTCGGTTGCGCTTCGTAATATTTGCAACACTGTCCTCCGTATAAAAAAGGAACTTACGGACAGTCCATAACCATTAATGACCTCGCCTAATGATTCCGGACACTTCTTAAGGGCGATATGATTTCGCCCAATTGGAGGATCCATGAACAAAAGAAAGGTCTATACCCGCGAGTTCAAGCAACGTGCTGCCTGCATGGTCATTGATCATCAGTGCCCCGTGCCTGATGTATATGAAACACGGTCGACCGTTGCCGCCGACACAGCAGCAGTCACCAAAACCTACAGCGAGCTGACAGGCTGACCCGCTGACTCAATCCCTGGGCTGCAGCTGAATCATCTCCCGTACCTTCGCCGTCAATAGATCAAAGGTAAACGGCTTGGTGATCAGCTGCATGCCTGGGTCGAGAAACCCCCCGCGTACCGCCGCATGCTCGGCGTACCCGGTAATAAACAAGACCTTCAATTCCGGTCGAATCTGACGGCCGATTTCGGCCAATTGCCGGCCATTCATGCCCGGTAAGCCCACGTCGCTGATCAGTAGATCGATGCGTTGGTCAGACTCGATGATCGGCACCGCCGTATCGGCATCACCCGCTTCAACAAAGGCGTAGCCCAATTCCGTCAGCACCGCGCTGACCAATACCCGCACGGCGGGGTCATCTTCGACGATGAGTACGGTTTCCCCAGCATTGGCGGACGGCAGCAGCGCTGTATCAGCCGCTTCATCCTGAGTGACTTCGCCGCTGAATCGCGGCAGAAACAGGCTGACGGTGGTGCCGACGCCCACCTCACTGTGAATGGTCACATGGCCATGGGACTGTCGGGCAAACCCGTAGATCATCGACAACCCCAACCCGGTGCCTTGACCAATCGGCTTGGTGGTGAAAAACGGATCGAACACCCGGCCCATCACACTCTGTGGAATGCCACACCCGGTGTCGTTGACGCTCAGCTCCACGTAGTCCCCGGGCGTCAAAGCGCCAAAGGCGGCGGTGAACACGCTGTCGAGGTGGCGATTGGTGGTTTCAACGATCAGCTTGCCACCATTGGGCATCGCATCACGGGCATTGAGAACCAGGTTGAGCAGGGCGCTTTCCAGTTGGTTGGGGTCAGCCTCGGCGGTCCACAGTTGGTCGGTCAGGCGCATGTCCAGCTTGATGCTTTCATTGATGCTGCGCTGCAGTAACTCGCCCATGGACGTGACCAACGTGTTGATCTCCACGGGTTTGGAGTCCAGGGATTGGCGTCGGGAGAATGCCAGCAACCGATGGGTCAGCCCGGCTGCGCGGTTGGCCGAGGTGACACCCAGGTCGATCAGGCTGTCGAGGTCGTCCAATTTGCCACGGGACACACGCCTTCGCAGCAGCTCCAGGCTGCCGATGATCCCGGTGAGCATATTGTTGAAGTCATGGGCGATGCCGCCGGTCAATTGGCCGACGGCTTCCATTTTCTGTGATTGGCGCAGGGCCTCTTCGTTGTGACGCAGTTGGGCCGTGCGCTCCTCGACTTGCTGTTCGAGGGTTTCCAGGGTGCGTTGCAGGCGCAGTTCGCTTTCGCTCAAGTCGATCAGGCGGTCACGCGCCTCATACTGCCGGCGACGGCCGCGCAGGGCGGTGCTGACCAGGCTGATCAGCGTCACGGGGTGGAAGGGCCGCTCCAGAAAGGTGACGTTGCCGAGCAAGCCGCTGAACTGGGAGGAGCCATTCTGCTCGCTGCCGCCATGGTGGGTCATCAGCACGATGGGCATATCCGACCAGGCCGGCTGCTGGTGCAAGTACTCCAGCAGGGGCTCCAGGTCGACACCGCGCAATGCTTCGGCGGCGATGATCAGCAGGCCCGCGCCGTGTTCCAGCGCGTCGCACAGCATTGGCAGGTGGGTCGCGACGATGCCGGTGTAGCCGGCCTCGTTGAGCATCATCAGTGCCAGCGAGCTGTCGCGCCCTACGGGGGCCAGGATGATCGCCCGCTCGGAGATGCCAGGTAGAGTGGGCACTATCCCTCATCCTTGAGCAAAGGGGAGCCGGCCCCCATGTAGGTCGGGATGCCGCGCAGTACGCCCTGGAAGTTGTCCAGCGGCTCGCCGACGGTCAGGCCACGGCTGCCGATGCGGTACTCACGAATGGTCGACTCGTGGGCACCGGTACGTTTCTTGATGATCGAAATCGCACGGCGGACTTTGCCCAAGGCTTCGAAGTAACGCAGCAGAATCACGGTGTCGGCCAGGTAGGTGATGTCGACCGGCGCTTGCATATCGCCCACCAGCCCATGCTGGGCGACAGTCATGAAGGTGGCCGCGCCACGACGGTTGAGGTACAGCAGCAGTTCGTGCATGTGCAGGATCAGCGCATTTTCTTCCGGCATTGCTGCCTGGTAACCATTGATGCTGTCGATCACCACGGTTTTGATGCCCGCTTCGTCGACGGCGCGGCGCACCCGGTGGGAGAACTCGCCAGGGGACAGCTCGGCAGCGTCCACTTGTTCGATCATCAGGTTGCCAGTGGCCTGCAGCGCTTCGAGGTCGATGCCCATGTTTTTCATGCGCTCGAACAGCAGCCCCAGCTCTTCGTCGAAAATAAACAGTGCAGCCTTTTCACCCCGTGACACCGCGGCGGCGGCAAAGATCATCGAGATCAGCGATTTACCGGTACCGGCCGGGCCGAGGATCAGGCTGCTGGAGCCGGTTTCGATACCACCGCCCAGCAGAGCGTCCATCTCGCTGATGCCACTGGAGAGCGTCTGGCGGTTGTAGCCACCGCGATGCTCAGCCGCTACCAAGCGCGGGAACACGTGCACGCCGTCCTGCATGATGGTGAAGTCGTGGAAACCGCCGCGATACTTCTGGCCACGGTATTTCACTACCCGCACGCGGCGGCGTTCGGCGCCGTAGGTTGGCGTCAATTCTTCCAGGCGGATCACGCCGTGGGCCACGCTGTGCACGGTTTTATCCAGGGACTCGGTGGTCAGGTCGTCCAGCAGCAGGACAGTGGCGTCATAGCGCACGAAGTAGTGCTTGATTGCGAGGATCTGCCGGCGATAACGCAACGAACTCTGCGCCAGCAGGCGGATCTCGGAGAGGCTGTCGATGACCACGCGGGTCGGCTTGACCCGTTCCACCACCTCAAAAATCTGCCGCGTGGCTTCACCCAGTTCAAGGTCTGAGGAATACAGCAGGCTTTGCTGGTGCTCTGCATTGAGCAGGCTTTCCGGTGGGGTCAGCTCAAAAATATGGATGTTGTCATCCAGGTCCCAGCATGGGACTTGGCACCCTGGCGCAGCTCGCGCTCAGTTTCCGACAAGGTGATGTACAAGGATCGCTCGCCGTTTTTCGCCCCAGCCTGGAGGAAATGCAGCGCCACGGTGGTTTTACCGGTGCCGGGTTCGCCTTCCAGCAGGAACAGATGGCTGCGGGATAGCCCGCCGGACAGAATGTCATCAAGACCGTCGATGCCGATGGCCGCCTTTTCACTGAACAGCTCTTTGGATGTAGACAAGAAGTGCCCTCGGGTCACGTACAAGTAGAAGGCATGCCCGTTGCGACACGCCATGTTTACTTGACCGTGGCACTTTGCAACCGTTCCACATTTGCTTCAAATTGTAAGCGCAGGACGACTCTACAGACCTTGCTGCAACGCCGGATCGTCCGGGTTTTGTTGCTCAAGCTGAGCCAGTAGCACCTGGACATTCTGCAACTGCCCACTCTCTTTCCAGTAGTTGACCAGCAACACTCGCGCCTTGCGATTGGCCGGGTGACGCTGGACGATTTCCTCCAATTGGCGCTGCGCGGCCTCCAGTTCCTGCTGGTCGTGCAGGGTGGTGGCCAGGTCGTAGCGGTAATCCTGGTTGTCCGGCTCCAGCTCCACCGCTTTGGACAGGCCGAGCAGCGCATAAGGCCGCTCGCCATGGTGCAGCAACCACATGCCGAGGGCGTGTTGCAGGTAGGCGGATTCGGGGTGCGCCGCCAACTGTCGGGCCAGTAGTTGGCGTGATTCGTCAGTCTTGCCTTGCTTGTCCAGCAGCTCGATTTGCGCAACCACGGCCTGCAGGTTGTCCGGCTGCAAACGCATCGCCTGCTCCAGGGCGTGTTGCGCCTCAGGCAGCAGGGCGCTGTGGATGTAGAGGCGTGCCAGTTGAATCCAGCCCTCGGCGGTTTCGGGCTGGGTCTTGAGGTGTTTTACGAATTCATCCAGCACCTGTTGCAACGGCCCGAAGTACAGGCCAAGGGTGTCCGGCGACAGGCCGAGCAAGGCATTGGCGGCGGCAAAGCGCACGCTCTGTTCGGGGTCATCCAGCGCCGGACCGAGCAACAGGGTGCGCTGGCCCGTGGGAACCAGGCCGACAATGCTGTGGATCGCCGCTTCGCGGACCACGGGCGAGTCATTGCCCAGGTCTTTATCCGCCAGCTTCAGGGCCTGGGGGCTCGGGTAATTGTGCAGTTCGGCATGCAGCGCGGCGCGGCGCTCATCAGTCAGGTCCGGGCGGCCCAATTGCTGATACAGCACACGTGCGGCGCCCGGTTCGCCGTTGCGCGCCTGCTTCAGGGCCTTGGAATAACCATGGGCAATTGCAGGCGCCACCGCCACCGGGGCGGAGCGGGAGAAGTACCAAGTGATCAGCACAATGAACAACAGGGCGCACAGGCCGACGATGGCGTAACGGCGTGACTTTGACATGCAGGCGTCCGAAAGCTAGAGCAGCTATTACAAAGGCCGTCAGCTTCGGTCAGACCAGGGCAGGTGTCAAACCGGCATCAGGTCAGCACGTACTCCACTGGCTCCAGTGGTGGTGGCAGTTCGGTTTCGCCCAGCGCAGCAAGAATTTCACGTTCCAGGGTGCGCAGGAGCGCATTGCAGGGCAGGTCGTTTTCATCGAAGCCGAACGGGTCTTCCAGGTCATCGCCGATTTCATCCAGGCCAAAAAACGTGTAGCTGACGATGGCAGTGAACACGGGTGTCAACCAGCCCAGGGGCTCAGCCATGGCAAAGGGCAGCAGAATGCAAAACAGGTAGATGGTGCGGTGCAGCAACAAGGTGTAAGGGAAGGGCAGCGGCGTAGTCTTGATCCGCTCACAGGAGGCCTGTACCTGGCTCAGGCTGACCAGGCGGGTTTCCAGCTGGGTGTAGCGCCATTCGCTGATGACGCCTTGATCAGCCAGCAGCGAAAACCGCGCGCCCAGTTGCTGCAGCACACGGTCGGGGAGGTTGGGGTGGTCCGCTTCCACGCTGGCCCACGGCTGTATCGCCTGGGCTTCATTTTCATGGCGCAGACGTGCGATCAACCCGTGGGCAAAACCAACTAAGCCGCGTAGCAGGCGTGCACGTTCAGCCGTATCGGTGAGCACCTGGGTTTCACGAATCAGCGAGCGTACCTCAATGATCATCTGCCCCAATTGCTTGCGGCCTTCCCACCAGCGGTCATAGCAGGCGTTGTTGCGAAAACTCATGAAGATCGACAGCGACAGCCCGAGCAAGGTGAAAGGCGTTGCGTTGACCTTGGAGAAATACGCAGGGTGCAGGGTCTCCACAAGCACAATCACCGACGCCAGCAACGTGACCAGCAGGCTGCGCAGGGCAATGCGCTTGGCAATCGAGCCCTTGAGGGAAAACAGGATACCCAGGAGATTGGGTTTGGGACGCACGATCATGGAAGGCTTCTTTGGTGGCGCAGGCCATCAGGTTAGAAGCTGGCGGGGAGGGCGTCCAATCGCTTGGGCCAACGGGCTGATTGGTGGGGTCTATGATCAAGGCACTCTTGGCCAAACCAGTCAGCCATGTTGAAGGCTTTGACCATTGCCGCTATGCAGCGCGCAAGGGAATATCTGGCCCATATGCAGGTTACCCGGTCCATCGTTCAAGGAAACAATGATGCAGATTGAAAACAAGGTTTTTCTGGTCAGCGGCGGCGCTTCGGGCCTCGGCGCGGCCACCGCCGAGATGCTGGTTGCGGCGGGCGCCAAGGTGATGCTGGTGGACCTGAACGCCGAGGCCGTGGCGGCCAAGGCCGTGCAGTTGGGCGATAACGCGCGCAGCAGCGTGGCCGATATCAGCCAGGAAGCGGCTGCCGAAGCTGCCGTGCAGGCCACCGTCGCGGCCTTTGGCGGTTTGCACGGGCTGGTCAACTGCGCCGGTGTGGTGCGGGGCGAAAAAATCCTCGGCAAGAACGGCCCTCACGGTCTGGCGAGCTTCGCCCAGGTGATCAACGTCAACCTGATCGGCAGCTTCAACCTGTTGCGCCTGGCCGCCGCCGCCATTGCTGAGACCGAAGCGAATGCAGACGGTGAACGCGGCGTGATCATCAATACCGCGTCCGTCGCTGCGTTCGACGGGCAAATCGGCCAAGCCGCGTATGCTGCGTCCAAAGGCGCAATCGCCAGCCTCACACTGCCCGCCGCACGTGAGTTGGCGCGTTTCGGTATTCGCGTCATGACCATCGCCCCCGGCATCTTCGAAACCCCGATGATGGCCGGCATGACCCCCGAAGTACGCGACTCCCTCGCTGCCGGCGTGCCATTCCCGCCGCGCCTGGGCAAGCCTGCCGAATACGCCGCACTGGTGCGGCACATCATTGAAAACAGCATGCTCAATGGCGAGGTGATCCGTCTCGACGGTGCCTTGCGCATGGCTGCCAAGTAAGGAGTGCTTCATGACTGATCCCATCGTGATTGTCAGCGCCGTGCGCACGCCCATGGGCGGGTTCCAGGGCGACCTCAAGGGCTTGACCGCACCTCAACTCGGCGCGGCCGCGATTCGTGCGGCGGTCGAGCGCGCCGGTATCGCCACCGACGCCGTGGATGAAGTGCTGTTCGGCTGCGTACTCCCCGCCGGCCTGGGCCAGGCACCGGCACGGCAAGCGGCGTTGGGCGCCGGGTTGGACAAGTCCACCCGCTGCACCACCCTTAACAAGATGTGCGGCTCGGGCATGGAAGCGACGATCCTGGCCCATGATTCACTGCTGGCCGGCAGCGTTGATGTGGTGATTGCCGGCGGCATGGAGAGCATGTCCAACGCGCCGTATCTGCTCGACCGTGCCCGCAGCGGCTACCGCATGGGCCATGGCCGCGTCCTTGATCATATGTTTCTCGATGGTCTGGAAGACGCCTACGACAAGGGCCGCCTGATGGGCACCTTCGCCGAAGACTGCGCCCTGCATAACGGCTTCACCCGTGAAGCCCAGGACGCCTTCGCCATTGCCTCCCTGACCCGCGCCCAGGAGGCGATCACCCACGGCAACTTCGCTGCCGAGATCGTCCCGGTGCAGGTCACTGTCGGCAAAGAACAAAAGACCATCCTGCACGACGAACAACCGCCCAAGGCCAAGCTGGACAAGATCGCCAGCCTCAAACCCGCCTTCCGCGAAGGCGGCACGGTGACAGCGGCGAACTCCAGCTCGATTTCCGACGGCGCCGCGGCGCTGTTACTGATGCGCGAGTCCGAAGCGCACAAGCGTGGGCTCAAGCCGTTGGCGGTCATCCACGGGCACGCCGCCTTTGCCGACGAGCCGGGGCTGTTTCCGGTAGCGCCGGTTGGTGCGATTCGCAAGCTGATGAGCAAGACCGGCTGGAGCCTGGATCAGGTGGATCTGTTCGAGATCAACGAGGCCTTCGCTGTGGTCAGCCTGGTGACCATGAGCAAGCTGGAAATCCCCCACGCCAAGGTCAATATCCACGGCGGGGCGTGCGCGCTGGGCCATCCGATCGGTGCCTCCGGCGCACGTATCCTGGTGACCTTGCTCTCGGCCCTGCGCCAAAAAGGCCTCAAGCGAGGCGTTGCCGCAATCTGCATCGGCGGTGGTGAAGCCACGGCCATGGCCGTTGAATGCCTGTATTAAGGACTGCCCACCATGCTGCCCAATGACGAACAACTGCAAATCAGCGACGCGGCCCGGCAATTTGCCCAGGAACGCCTCAAACCTTTCGCGGCCGAATGGGACCGCGAGCACCGTTTTCCCAAGGAGGCCATCGGCGAGATGGCCGAACTGGGCTTTTTCGGCATGCTGGTGCCGGAACAGTGGGGCGGTTGCGATACCGGCTACCTGGCCTACGCCATGGCGCTGGAAGAAATCGCAGCCGGTGACGGGGCCTGCTCCACCATCATGAGCGTGCATAACTCGGTGGGTTGCGTGCCGATCCTCAAGTTCGGCAACGACCAGCAAAAAGCGCAGTTCCTCACGCCCCTGGCCAGCGGAGCCATGCTGGGGGCCTTTGCCCTGACCGAACCCCAGGCCGGCTCCGACGCCAGCAGCCTGAAAACCCGCGCAAGCCTGGACGGCGGCCACTACGTGTTGAATGGCTGTAAACAGTTCATCACCTCCGGGCAAAACGCCGGGGTGGTGATTGTGTTTGCCGTCACTGACCCCGCAGCAGGCAAGCGCGGGATCAGCGCGTTTATCGTGCCCACCGACTCGCCGGGCTACAGCGTGGCGCGGGTCGAGGACAAGCTGGGGCAGCATGCGTCCGACACCTGCCAGATCCTGTTTGAAGACCTGAAGGTTCCGGTGGCCAACCGTTTGGGCGAGGAGGGCGAAGGCTACAAGATCGCCCTGGCCAACCTTGAAGGCGGCCGCGTGGGCATCGCCTCGCAATCGGTGGGCATGGCCCGTGCCGCATTTGAAGCGGCCCGCGACTACGCCCGCGAGCGCGAAAGTTTCGGCAAGCCACTGATCGAACACCAGGCCGTTGCCTTCCGCCTGGCCGACATGGCCACGCAGATCGCCGTGGCCCGGCAAATGGTGCATTACGCCGCCGCCCTGCGCGACAGCGGCAAACCAGCGCTGGTGGAAGCGTCCATGGCCAAGCTGTTTGCCTCGGAAATGGCCGAGAAAGTCTGTTCGGCTGCCTTGCAAACCTTGGGCGGTTACGGTTACCTGAGCGACTTTCCCCTGGAGCGGATCTACCGCGATGTGCGGGTCTGCCAGATTTACGAAGGCACCAGCGATATCCAGCGCATGGTCATCTCACGCAATCTCTAAGGAGCCGATACATGAGTTACGAAACCATTTTGCTCGACGTCCAGGGCCGCGTCGGACTGATTACCCTGAACCGTCCGCAAGCCCTCAACGCGCTGAATGCGCAACTGGTCAGCGAGTTGAACCAGGCGCTGGATGGCCTGGAAGCCGATCCGCAAATCGGCTGCATCGTGCTGACCGGTTCCAGGAAAGCCTTTGCGGCCGGCGCCGACATCAAGGAAATGGCCGAGCTGACCTACCCGCAGATCTACCTCGATGACCTGTTCAGCGACAGCGACCGCGTAGCCAACCGCCGCAAACCGATCATTGCCGCCGTCAACGGCTTTGCCTTGGGCGGCGGTTGCGAACTGGCGCTGATGTGCGACTTCATCCTGGCGGGTGATGGCGCCAAGTTCGGTCAGCCGGAAATCAACCTCGGCGTCCTGCCGGGCATGGGCGGCACCCAGCGCCTGACCCGGGCCGTGGGCAAGGCCAAGGCCATGGAAATGTGCCTGACCGGGCGCTTTATCGATGCGGTGGAAGCCGAACGGTGCGGCATCGTCGCGCGCATCGTGCCGGCCGATGAGCTGTTGGAAGAGGCCCTGAAAGTCGCCACCCTGATCGCCAGCAAGTCAGTGCCGATCAGCATGATGGTCAAGGAAAGCGTCAACCGTGCGTTTGAAGTGAGCCTGTCCGAAGGCGTGCGCTTTGAGCGCCGGGTGTTCCATGCGGCCTTCGCGACGCTGGATCAGAAGGAAGGCATGGCGGCGTTTGTGGCCAAGCGTGCGGCGGAGTTCAAAGACAAATAAGCGTGTGGGGCGGACGTATTGACACCCTGCGATCTGCGGGGGCGCCAACGCAGCCTCGCTTGCGCTCTACAGTTGCTACGGCTTGCCCGGTGAAAGCAGAGGTATCTACACAACTCTCGAAGGCTTATACATAACTCTGTGGTGAGCGGGCTTGTCCCGCGCTGGGCTGCGCAGCAGCCCCATCAAAGCCACCGCGTTTTTTCAGAAAAACCAAGTTGCCTGGTTTTGGGGCTGCTGCGCAGCCCAGCGCGGGACAAGCCCGCTCACCACAACAGCCCATTTGCCATAGATTCAGCATCCAAGGGAAGTTATGTAGATACCTATGCCGGTGAGGGGGCGTGAGTCATTCAGAGCTGGTAGTTCTTGAGCTCCCTGGCAATCACCATCCGCTGAATCTCGCTGGTCCCTTCGTAAATCTGCGTGATCCGCGCATCCCGGTAGTAACGCTCCACCGGGTAATCTTCCAGGTAGCCGTACCCGCCATGTATCTGCATGGCGGACGAGCAGACCTTTTCGGCCATTTCCGAGGCAAACAGCTTGGCTTGTGACGCTTCCGACAGGCACGGCTTGCCGGCGCTGCGCAGGCGGGCGGCGTGCAGGATCAGCAGGCGGGCGGCGTTGAGCCGGGTTTGCATGTCCGCCAGCAGGTTGGCCACGCTCTGATGCTCAATGATCGGCTTGTCGAACTGCACCCGGTCACGGGCGTAGGCGAGTGCTGCTTCAAACGCAGCGCGGGCGATACCCAGGGCCTGGGCGGCGATGCCGATGCGTCCACCTTCCAGGTTCGACAATGCAATCGCCAGGCCTTTGCCGCGTTCGCCCAGCAGGTTGGCTTCCGGGACCGTGCATTGGTTGAGGGTCACCGCGCAGGTGTCGGACGCACGAATGCCCATCTTGTGTTCGGTGCGGTCCACCACAAAGCCCTGGGTGTCGGTGGGCACGAGGAAGGCGGAGATGCCTTTCTTGCCAAGGCTTGGGTCGGTCACGGCAAAGACAATTGCCAGCTTGGCGCGCTTGCCGTTGCTGACGAATTGCTTGGCGCCGTTGATCACCCACTGGCCGTCACGCAGTTCGGCGCGGGTGCGCAGGTTATGGGCTTCGGAACCGGCCTGGGGTTCGGTCAGGCAGAAACAACCAATCGCCTGGCCACTGGCAAGCCGGGCCAGCCAGGTTTCCTTCTGCGCGGTTGTGCCGTAGTTGAGAATCGGCCCGCAACCCACTGAATTGTGGATACTCATCAGTGCGCCGGTGGCGCCATCGCCGGCGGAAATCTCTTCGACTGCCAGGGCATAGGCCACGTAATCGACGTAGGTGCCGCCCCATTCTTCCGGGACCACCATGCCCAGCAGGCCCAGTTCGCCCATCTTGGCGACCAGGTTGTCGTCGATCCAACCGGCTTTTTCCCAGGCTTGGGCATACGGGGCGATTTCACCCCGCGCAAAGTCACGGGCCATGTCGCGAATCATCACTTGTTCTTCTGTGTATTCAATATCTTGCATAACTTATCTCACAACCTGCTTGAACTGTTGGAAGAAGCTCTCGACATGGGCCGCCGCCAACCCGTGCAGGGTCGGCGGGTTCCAGCGTGGGGTCTTGTCCTTGTCGATGATCAGGGCACGCACGCCTTCGATCAGGTCTCCGCGCTCGAACCATTGGCGGTCCAGGTGCAGCTCAAGGGCAAAACATTGTTCCAGCGTCAGCCGGCGGCCCTTGCGCAGCATTTGCAAGGTTACGGCCATGGCCAGGGGGGAGCGGGTCTGCATCAGGTGGGCGGTGTTGAGTGCCCACTCATGGCTGTCGGCAACGGTGACGGCTTGTAATTGCTCGACCATGCTGGGGACGTCCGGCAAGCCGAAGAAATGATCTATCGCCGGGCGCAAGGCTGCCAGCGGCGCATCGGGCAATTGCTGCACCGCAAGCTTTGCCAACAGGCCTTGCAAGTCTTTGAGGGGGGAGTCATGCCAGCGCAGGTGGTCGAGCTTCTGGTCCAGTTCGTCCAGCTTCGCGCTGTCGAGGTACCAGTCCGCCAACCCGCAATACAGTGCATCGGCAGCACGGATCTGCACGCCGGTGACGCCGAGGTAGATCCCCAGTTCGCCCGGAATGCGCGGCAGAAAATAGCTGCCGCCCACGTCGGGGAAATAACCGATGGCCACTTCCGGCATGCCCAGGCGGCTGCGCTCGGTGACCACGCGCAAATCCGCACCTTGCACCAGGCCCATGCCGCCGCCGAGGACAAAGCCATCCATCAGGGCGAGTACGGGCTTGCGGTAATGGTGGATCGCGAGGTCGAGGGCGTATTCCTCGACGAAGAAATCTTCGTGCAGGGTGTCGCCGTTCTTGAAGCTGTCGTACAGCGAGCGGATATCGCCGCCGGCACAGAAAGCCTTGTCGCCGGCGCCGCGCAGGACCACGGCGTAGACCGACGGGTCATCTGACCAGGCCTGCAGTTGCCGGGTCAGGCTGCGAACCATGTCCAGGGTTATGGCGTTTAAACCGGCGGGGCGGTTGAGGGTGAGGTGGCCGATATGGTTGCGGACGTCGGCGAGGACCTCTTCCTGAGGCGTATCGGCACGGCTTGCTTCGGATGAAACCTGAGCAGTCATCTCTAACTCCCTGCTTTTATTGTTCTTTATCAAGATGTTCGCGGACGAACCCTCTCGCGATCCTACCAGCGCAAATTTGCGCAGTACAACCCGGAATCATGCAGGTGGTTGTTGCATTTATGCAGGGGGCCTGTGGCCTTGGTCAGGGCGTGCGATTGGCCAATACTTCGCCGATGCTGCGACGGCGCGCGTGGGTTTCGGCCGCGTGAATCAGTTGCTCAAGCTCGGCAGGTGCCACATCGTAGAACTGTTCCATTTCGGCGAGGGCCAGCTTCAAGTCGACGGCGGTCACGGCAGGGTCCCGATCCGCATTGGCGGTATTCAAAACCATTGACGGTGACTCGACAGCACCCTTGGGATAGCGCGTGCGCGTGGCATTGTTATAGGCCAGGGCACAGGCCAACAGCGCGCCGGCACCGAGCAGCACGGCGCCCAACTCATGCCAGCCCAGCGCGGCCGAGGCCGGGTCGGCCAGCACCAGGGTCATGGCCAGGCCACCGGCGGGTGGGTGCAGGCAGCGCAGCCAGCACATCAACACCACCGACATGCCTGCCGCCAGGCAAGCGCCGCCCAACGTGCGCCCGAGAACTCGCGCAACCAGCAATGCCACAACGGCAGCGCACAGGTAACTGCCGATGATCGACCAGGGCTGCGCCAGCGCACCGGACGAGACCGCAAACAAAAGAACTGCCGAGGCGCCCAGCGGGCCAAGCAGGTGCAGCGCGACCTCCATGCCAAACACCTGGGCACAGAGCCAGACACTGAACAGTGTGCCCAGGGCCATGCCAATGGCAGCACGGCTCCATTCGGTGGGACGGGTGTTGATTGCAGCGGGGAACCAGCGAGCGAGCATTGAAAAGAGATCCATAAACGGCGGGCAAAAAAAAAGGCTTGTCTGGTTGCCCGGAAAAGCCCTTTGAAAGTTCCTGCATTTGGGGGAGGAACCTGCGCAGTGTGCCGTGCCCTATAGCGCAGCGCCAATGCATATTAGTGAGGTTCTAATACAATAATAATGAATTAAATGCGAATGCACTGGGTATTGAGCTTGCCCAGCACACGGTTATCCGCTTCTTCATTGAACAGCTGCTTCTGCAGGTTTTCCTGCATGCCAGGTTCACCGGCCAGGGGGCCTTTGAGGG
This sequence comes from Pseudomonas cyclaminis, assembly GCF_015163715.1. Taxonomy (GTDB): domain Bacteria; phylum Pseudomonadota; class Gammaproteobacteria; order Pseudomonadales; family Pseudomonadaceae; genus Aquipseudomonas; species Aquipseudomonas cyclaminis. The sequence goes on along the minus strand of NZ_JADDUM010000227.1, from coordinate 3,310 downwards.
CGACGAGGGCATTGCGCAGCGCCATCAGTCGATCCAGCGGCGGAATCGGCAGGTACCCGATATGCACTTCATCGCGGGCCAATGAAGCAGGGGTATCCAGTAAATGATGATTTGGCACGGCATTGTCCTCTCACGAAGTGAGCCGCAGCAGGCGCTGCGCCTTCTAGCGTCCTTGTAGTTATTCATGGCCAGTGGCAGTAGATACTTAACGCACCTGGCGATCGAGTTTAACGTTGGGGTTCCGACGCAGGAAAGTGAAATGACACCAGCCATTACGTATAGGTTCGTAGGAGTTTTCCGCGTGGTAACTCACGGCTGCGTAGGTTTGACCAGGTGCAGCAGCACATAAGGGTTGCGGTCGAACTCACCGGTCAAGGTCGGCGTGATAGTGGCAAGGCGCGGGTCTTTGAGGCCTTCAAAATCCACCTGGCTCATCACCAGCCAGGCCGGGCCTTGCAGTGGTGTCAGGTCGGCCGCCTGTTGGGTGAACAACGGCACCTGGTCGCAGTCAAGGTTGACCATGTACTTAATGGCCTTGGCGTCTTTGCCCAAGCCGTGCAATACCACGGGGGCGCGCTGTTGCATCACCTGTTCGTGAACCCGCAAGGTAAAGGTGCGGGTGTCATAGATACTGCGCTCCAGCGGTTCGACCACCAGGATGTACGTGGACCACACTGCCAACACCGCCGCAAAGGCCGGACCCAACGGCCGCAGGCGAGGCGCGCACCACGCCGCCAGTGCCAGTGCCTGCAGGACGCCCAGCACACTCAACACCAGCCCCAGATCGCTCAACTGTTCCGGATAGCGTGGGCGGGCGAACAGCAGGCCGGCGATCAACAGCGCGGGCAATAGCGTCCATATACCCAGCATCAGCCCGCGCAACCAGGCAAACAGCCGCCCGTGCGCGATACAGAAGGGATACGCCGCAATAATCGCCGCCATGGGCAGCATCGGCAGGACATAGCGTGCCTTCTTCGCCTGGGGAATCGACAGGCCAAGCATCACCAGCAAGCCCGCCGCGGCGCAGTACAGCACCAGTCGCAAGGTCGGGTCAGGCGTGCGCCGCCCACCGATTGCTACAGCCAGCAGCACCAATAATGCCAACGGGTAGGCCAACGCGTAATTGCCCACAGAACTGGTGAAGTAATACAGCACGCCGCTGGAGCCTTCGCTGCCATCCATGCGCCCGAGGAACTGCATGCGGATCACATCCTGCATGAAGCCCTCACCGCCACTGAGCTTGGCCATCAGCAACAGCAGGCCGACACACGCCACCAACAGCGCCAGGGCCACCAGGCCGAAGCTCACCAGTTGGCGCCATTGCCGGTTGATCAGGTAATAGCTGCACAGCACGCCGGTAGGCACCACCAGGCCAATCGGGCCGCGTATCGCGAACCCCACAATCAAAAGCAGGAACAGCCAGTGCAGGCGCTTGCCGGCAGCGAAGTGGTCGTGGGCGTAACCGAGGTAGAACACCGTCAGGGTGATGGCGGCGAGCATCTGGTCCAGGGAGACGGCGCGAGTTTCGCTGATAAACGTGGTGCTCAACAGCAACACCGCAATGCTCAACAGGCCCCAGCGCTGGGAGTAGGGCGCCGTGAGGCGATAGACCAGGATGACGATGACTGCCGAGGCCAGCGAAGTGGGCAGCCACGCCGTGAGGCTGGTGACCTGGCCCAAGGGCAGCGACAACAGCCAGGTCATGAGCGTCGAGGTGGCCAGGTAATCGGCATACGGCTGCCCGTAAGTGGTGGGAAAAAACCCCGGCCCATGGCGCAGCATTTCCTGGGCGAACAGCACGAAGCGTGAGTCGAACCCGATAATCGCCTGGTGCCAACTGCCGGCGATAAACAGCAATAACGCCAGCAATCCCAAACCGAGGGATTGGCGGCGGGTCGTGGTACTCAGCAAAGGCGGTCGGGCTGTGTTCACGTATCAGGCTTCCACGACCTGTGGCACCCACTGCTGCTGCGGAATCGGCAACTGGCACGAGTCGCCCCGGCCAATCGGGAAATACTGGAAGCCCTTGCGCGACAGGCGTTCGCCGTCGTACAGGTTGCGGCCATCGAAGATCACCGGGGTTTTCAGGCGCTGGTGGATCAGGTCGAAATCAGGGGCCTTGAACTGCTGCCATTCGGTGCACACGATCAGCGCATCGGCGCCCACCAGGGTGGACTCCGGCGTCCCCATCAGCATCAGCCGCTCTTCGTCGCCGTAGAGGCGCTGTGTTTCCTGCATGGCTTCCGGGTCGAAGGCTCGTACGTTGGCGCCCGCAGCCCACAGCGCTTCCATCAGCACGCGGCTGGGTGCATCGCGCATGTCGTCGGTGTTGGGCTTGAAGGCCAGTCCCCACAGGGCGAAGGTCTTGCCGCGCAGGTTGCCTTGGAAGAACGCATTGATGCGCTCGAACAGCTTGCTCTTCTGGCGCTGGTTGATGGCCTCCACGGCTTCCAGCAGGTCGCTGGAGCAGTTGGCCTGTTTGGCGCTGTGGATCAAGGCACGCATGTCCTTGGGAAAGCACGAGCCGCCGTAGCCGCAACCGGGGTAGATAAAGTGATAGCCGATGCGCGAGTCGGCACCGATGCCCAGGCGCACGGCTTCGATGTCCGCCCCCAGGTGCTCGGCCAGCTCGGCGATCTGGTTGATAAAGCTGATTTTGGTGGCCAGCATGCAGTTGGCGGCGTACTTGGTGAGTTCGGCGCTGCGCAGGTCCATGAAGATGATGCGGTCATGGTTGCGGTTGAACGGCGCGTACAGATCGCGCATGACCTCGCGTACTTCTTCGCGCTCGCAGCCGATGATGATGCGGTCCGGGCGGCGGCAGTCAGCAACCGCCGAGCCTTCCTTGAGGAATTCCGGGTTGGAGACGATATCGAACTCCAGGTGGCGACCAGCGACCCGCAGGGCTTTTTCAATATGGGCGCGCAAGGTGTCGCCGGTGCCCACGGGGACGGTGGACTTTTCCACCAGAATGACCGGGGCCACCCGATGACGGGCCACGGCGTCACCCACCGACAGCACGTATTTCAAGTCGGCCGAGCCGTCTTCATCCGACGGTGTGCCGACGGCGATAAACAGCACTTCACCGTGTTCGACGGCGAGCTTTTCATCAAAGGTGAAATGCAGGCGCCCGCTTTCCAGGTTCTCCTTGACCATCGCGGCCAGCCCCGGCTCGAAGATGCTCACATGGCCTTGCTGCAGCAGCCTGACCTTGTTTTGATCGACGTCCATGCAGATCACATCATGACCGACTTCGGCTAATACGGTGGCCTGTACCAGGCGACGTAACCACTACCAAATACACTGATTT
>NZ_JADDUM010000226.1 GCF_015163715.1 Pseudomonas cyclaminis | reverse complement strand
AACCACCTTCAGCCACACGGTTTTCCATCAGTCGATCCGAACCGCCTTCAGCAACAACAGGGTGGGCAAATGCGTTTGCAGCGAGTACCGAGAAAGCGAGGCTAAGCAAGATTTGGCGTTTCATGAGAGTGTGCTCCGAGTGTTTTAGTTTGGGTGTTGCCGGGTATGGGGTTGATGTTACGCGTTGCATTTTTTTAGAGAACTTCATTGCGCTGATGGTGACTATCGATGCCAGCGATGGCCCGTTTGAAAGGGGCATCGCCCGGCCGGTCAAGGCATCTGCGGCAGGTCGTGAGGGCGCAGGTCGAACACCAGCACCTCGGCATCCTGGCCTTGGCTCAGGTGAATGTGCTGCTCATCCCGCACTCGGGCACCGTCGCCTTCCTGCAAGCGCTGGCCGTTGATCTCCACGCTGCCCCGGGCCACGTGGATGTACACGTGGCGATCCGGCGGCAGGTCGAGGGTTGCGGCTTCGTCACCGTTGAACAGGCCTGCGTAAACCCTGGCGTCCTGGCGCACGGTCAGCGAACCGTCGGTGCCGTCCGGCGAGATGATCAACTGCAGGCGCCCACGTTTCTGTGCCTCGCTGAAGTGCTCCTGTTGATAGCGCGGTTCGGCGCCGGCCACGGCGGGCACGATCCAGATTTGCAGGAAGTGCACACCACGGCTTTGGCTGTGGTTGAACTCGCTGTGGGCCACGCCGCTGCCGGCACTCATCAGTTGCACGTCGCCAGGGCGGATCACCGAGCCAGTGCCCAGGGTGTCCTTGTGTTCCAGGGCGCCTTCGAGCACATAAGAGAAAATCTCCATGTCGCGGTGTGGGTGCTGGCCGAAGCCTTTGCCTGCGGCGACGCGGTCATCGTTGATCACCAACAGGTCGGAAAAACCCTGCTCGTTGGGGTTCCAGTAGTTGGCGAACGAGAAGGTGTGGAACGACTTCAACCAACCGTGATTGGCGGCGCCGCGTTCGGAAGCGTTGCGAAGGGTCAGCATGGCGATGTCCTCAAGTGGGCGCTGGCTGCGAGATGCAGGGCGCTTGCGTTGAGAAGAAGGTTACTGGTTACCGGAATATTCATTAAGAAGCTGTAATTTGAATAACTGTCTCTCTCAGATTGACAGTTAAAGGCATGCCATAATGCTTCCCGCTTTCTTCCCCCTCGATGGATTCTTCTTGTATGAAAACCGTGGCCATGGCGCTGTTCCCGGACTTCCTCCTGCTTGACATGGCCGGGCCGCTCGAAGTGTTTTCCATCGCCAACCGCTACCTGCCGGCAGCGGCGCATTACCAGATCCTTACCATTGGCACCGAGGCCGGCCCGTTGCGCGCCTCCAATGGCGTGGTGGTGCAGACCGACCTGTTGCTGGAGCACGCAGACGGCGCCTATGACCTCTTGCTGGTGCCTGGCGGCCCCGGTGCCTATAACGAATGCCATCCGGCGCTGCTGCCCTGGCTCAAGGCGGCGGCGCCCCGGGCGCGGCGCTTCGGCTCGATCTGCACGGGCGCCTTTGTGCTGGGCCACGCCGGGTTGCTGGACGCGCACCGCGTGACCACCCACTGGCACTACACCGAGCGACTGATCAAGGCGTTCCCCAAGGCCATCGTCGAGACCGACCGCATCTACCTGCAGGACGGGCGGTTGATTACCTCGGGCGGGGTCACGGCCGGTATCGACCTGGCGCTGTCCATCGTTGCCCAGGACCATGGCAAGCAGGTGGCGGTGGAGGTGGCCAAGGTGCTGCTGGTGGTGATGAAACGCCAGGGCGGCCAGGCGCAGTTCAGCCCGATGACGGCCGCCGTGGCCCCCCAGGAAACCGCAATCACCCGCGTGCAGAACCACGTGCTTGCGCACCTGGAGCAGCCGTTCACCATCGAGTCCATGGCCGCGTTGGCCGGCATGAGTGCGCGCCACTTTGCCCGGCTGTTTGCCAAGGACGTGCAGATGACGCCCATGGCCTTCCTGCAAGGGGCGCGCATCGACCGTGCCCGGCAGTTGTTGGAGACCACCGACCTGCCGCTCAAGACCGTGGCGTTCCACGCAGGCTTCGGCAGCGTGCGGCACATGCGCTTTTTATTCAGTGAAAAACTCGGTCTCAACCCCACCCAATACCGACAGCAGTTCAGTTAACGACAGGATGTCCGTCTCGCACACCCGATTGTCCGTATCGCTCCCTGTGCCAGCATTGTCCTGTCATGGGTAGCTGGCAAGAATAGCGTCGAGCCCACGGAAAAGGATGCGCGAACGCCCAAGGCCGGGTGTTTCAGCGCGATTGCAGACATGAACGACCCTCAGGCGATGGACGCGGATAGCACAGTGCGCTTCGGTGCCTATGCTTTTCACCGGCAGCAGCGGCTGGTGAGCAAGGCGGGTTGGCCGGTGCCGTTGGGCGGGCGGGCGCTGGATATCCTCGCGGTGCTGCTGGAGGCGCCTGGGCAGTTTGTCAGCAAGGCCATTCTGATCGAGCGGGTCTGGCCGCACAGCGTGGTGGAAGAGAACAATCTGCGGGTACACATCGCCGCGCTGCGCCGTGCCCCTCGACGGGCAACGCTTCATCCTCAATGACCCCCAGCGCGGCTATTGCTTCGCCGCGCCCGTGCAGGGTGTGGCCGCCGCCGTCCTGCCCCGGCACAACCTGGCTGCGCGGCTCAGCCCGGTGATGGGGCGGGATGAACTGCTGGGCGTGCTGGTGCGGCGTCTGTCCGGGCAGCGCCTGGTGACCCTCACCGGTTGCGCCGGCGTGGGCAAAAGCACCTTGGCCCTGGCCCTGGCCGAGCGCGTATTGCCGCGCTACCGCGACGGGGTGTGGTGGGTCGATCTGGCCACCGTCGAGTCGCCGTTGATGATGCTGCGCCACCTGGCCACGGCATTGCACCTGGAACCCAGCGGCAGCGCCACTGAGCTGTGCCGCCAACTGGTCTCCCGGCAATTGTTGCTGGTGCTCGACGGCGCCGACCTGCTGCTTGGCGCCTGTCGACATCTGCTGCGTGTGCTGCACGAACACGCGCCCCAGGTCAGCGTGCTGGTCAGCAGTCGTGAAGTCTTGAAGGCCCCCGGCGAATGGGTGCTGCGTGTGCCCCAACTGGGTGTGCCGGCTCCGTCGGCGGTGGGCAGTGTCGAACAGGCAATGGCGTTTCCCGCCGTGCAACTGTTCGTCGCCCGGGCGTGTGCCGGCCAACAGGGCTTTGTATTGCGAGCCCCTGACCTGGCACCGTTGCGGGATATCTGCCGACGCCTCGACGGTATCCCCCTGGCCCTCGAACTGGCCGCTGCCCAAGTGGACGCCCTTGGCGTGCGCGGTGTGCAGGCGCAAGTGTGCCGGGGCTTGCAGGTCCTCACGCGGGGCCGTCGCACGGCGGTGGAGCGCCACCAATCCCTGAGCGCTGCGCTGGACTGGACCTACCAGCGCCTGAGCCTGCCGGAGCGCTGGCTGTTTCTGCAAATGAGCCTGTTCAAAATGGCGGTGACCTTGCCCACCTTGAGTGAGCTGGTGGCCGGCACAGAGCTGGAGCATGCCGACCTGCTTTACTTGCTGACGCGGCTGGTCGACACCTCGCTGCTGAACCTTGAACCCGGCCCTGGATATCCACGCTATCGCCTGCTCAACAGCGTGCGCAGTTATGCCTTGGCACTCCTGCGCGACCCGCAACAGGTGGCGCGTTTGCAACAGGGTTATGGGCATTACCTGGGGCCGTTTTCAGGCCGGCCGTTTGTCTTGCAACTCGTCGAGCAGGCGGCGTACGCGGATTAGATCCTGGGTAGCGAAACCCTCGGTAAACCGCTCATAGACGCAACCCAGCAGGTCGCGGGCGGCCTGCACACGGCCTTGGGTGCGCCACAGCCGCGCCAGGCTGTCCGCGCACCGCAATTCCCAGGCCAGCGCGCCTTGTTGGTGCGCCAGGCCCAGGGCTTCGAGCAGCAAGGTTTCGGCTGCCTGTGCATCGGCCATGTTCTGGGCGCGCACGCGCAGAATCTCCGGGGTGCACCAGCCGGCCGCACCGCTTCTGGCGCGTTCGAACAGGGCGTCATTCACCGCGATGGCATTGAAGGTCACCAGAATGTCCTCGACCAACCCCAACCCCTGCACTTCGGCAATCTGCATCGTGCCCTCGTAGCACTGCGCCCAGGCGTGGAACAACGGCACCGAGTGTTTTTGCGCCTGCTGCAACAGCAGGTCCAACTGATCGCGGGCCGCAACCGTGTCGCCGTTGTACTGGGCGATCACCACCCCGGCGAGGGCCAGGGTGTAGCAGATCGACGTGCCGTGGTTGATCTGCAACGCCAGCGCCAGTGCCTGGCTTGCGGTGCGCCATGCCTGGTCGGGAAAACCGCGCAGCCACAGGATACGCGCCAGGATGGTCAGCGAAGCCACGCTCTGGTCGTACTGCACGCCAAAACCATGGGTAAACCGATTGAGATGGCCGCTCTGGGCCATGCGCTGGATCACCTGTTCGGCATTGTGCTGCGCCAGTGCCTGGTGGCCGGCGAAGTGCTGCGCCAGCACTCTCAGGCGCTGGGCGCTGAGGTCCAGCAGCGGTGCGGCGTGTGGCCCCAATTGATCGAAATGCAGGCTTTGTTTCAAGGCCTCGCGGTAGTTGCCGTCGCACAGGCTGACCGCCATTTGCCCTGACACCGCACGCAATTGGCCAGCCAGGTTTTTGTCAGCTTCAGCCAGGCGCCGTGCACAGGCAAAGGCTTCGATCGTCTGCGGCGTACCCCCTTGGGCATGATAGGAAAAACTGCCGAAAGCCAGCTGCAACGCCATGTGCAAGCGCTGGCTCGGCGCACTCGATTGCGCCAGCCGCGCCAGGGCTTTGCCCACGTAAAAGCCATGCTCGCGCAGCAGCGACAGCTCCTGCCACAACGGCATGGCGCTGACTGTGAGACGAATGCCCAGCAAGTGCACGCCCTGATCGCCCAGGCCCCAGTCGAGGGCGGCCCGGACGTCTTCACGCAGGGGGGCATAGCGGTCGATCCACGGCTGGGTCGCGATCAGCTCCCAGTCGACCTGCGCCTGGTTCATCAACGCCAGGCAGCGGTTGGCGTGGCGTTCACGGGTGGCGTCGAGCTCGTCGGCGACACTGAGTTTTTCCAGGGCGTAGGTGCGAGTGATGTCCAGCAGGCGGTAGACCATCTCTTCATCGCCGGGCTCCACATTGAGCAAGGATTTGGCGACGAGTTGAGTGATCGAGCCCAGCACCTCGGCCGGTGCGACCTGCTCCCCGGCGATCACCGCCGCAGCGCTGGCCAGGCTGAAACCGCCCCGGAACACCGCGAGACGGCGCAGGCAGATTTGCTCGCACGCCGTGAGCAGGTCGAAGCTCCAATCCAGGGTCGCACGCAACGTTTGATGCCGGGGCAGGGCGCTGCGCCGGCCGCGGGTGAGCAGGCGAAAATTGTCTTCCATCTGCACCAGCAACCCCGGCAGGCCGAAGCGCTCAATCTGCGCCGCCACTAATTCAATCGCCAGGGGAATGCCGTCCAGGCGCTGGCAGATATCAATCGCCAGGGGCAGTTCGGCTTCGCTGAGTTCGAAGCTGTCCTGATGGGACATGGCGCGCTCGATCAGCAATTGCAGGGCCGGATAGCCCAACGCCTGGGCGCGGTTGCCGGTGGCGGGCGGGCAGGCCAGGGGTTCCAGGCGTTGCACCGACTCGCCTTCGGCGCGCAAGGCTTCGCGGCTGGTGGCCAGGATGTGCAGTTTGGGCGCGTGGCGCAGCAGGGTTTCGCTGATCAGCGCGATGTCGTCCAGCAGGTGCTCGCAGTTGTCGATCACCAGCAGCACTTGGTGCTCTTGCAGGCGGCGCGCGAAGGTGGCCAACGGTTCGTGCTCGGTATGGGTCAGGTCGAGCAGGGCGGCGAGGTTGGGCAGGATCATCGACGGCGCGCTGAGGGGCGCCAGGTCCAGCAGCCGGATACCGTCGCGGTAATGCCCGATCAACAATTCCGCCACGCGCAACGCCACGGTGGTCTTGCCGATGCCGCCAGCGCCGGTCAGGGTGATAAAGCGCTGCTCGGGCAGATGCTGCACCAACGTGTCGATCAGCGCCTGGCGGCCGAGCATGCGGGTGCGGCGCAGCGGCAGGTTATGGCAGGGGCGTTGGGGTGTGCCTTCGGTGGGCAGGCTCATCGGTTCGATGCTCAGTGGCGCAACAAAACTGTAGCCACGCTGGGCCACCGTGACGATATAGCGCTGCCCGGCCTGACCATCGCCCAGCGCCTTGCGCAACGCCGCCATATGCACCCGCAGGTTGCCGTCTTCCACCACGCTCTTGGGCCAGACCCGGGCAATCAGTTCCTGTTTGCTCACCACATTGCCGGCCTGCTCCAGCAGGATCAGCAGGATATCCACGGCCCGCCGTCCCAGGCGCAACGGGCGACCGGCCTCCAGCACCAGGCGCTGGTGCGGGTGGATACGGTAGGGCCCGAAGTGCACGGCCTGGTCGCGTGGGTCACTCATGGGTGGCCATGCTCTGGAGAAAGTAAGCGGCCAGCATATTCCACGTACGTGCAGACCACTAGGCGGCGATCTCTTGAGGCTTGTGACGCAGTTGGTGGTTTCGCCAGGTCATTGGGTTGACGCCTTCGCTGCGAGTGAACATATGGCAGAAATGCGCCTGGTCGCAGAACCCGCATTCCTGGCTGATCTGCGTCAGGCTCAGGGAGGATTGAGTGATCAATTCCTTGGCCCGTTGGATGCGTTGCAGGCGTATCCATTCCTGGGGCGACAGCCCGGTGGTGCACTTGAATGCACGGGAAAAATGGCTGCGCGACAACGCGCAGGCCTGGGCCAGGTCGGCAATCGCCAGGCTTTCGCCGAGGTTGGCGAGGATCAATTGCTTGGCGATACGCTCGCGCCGGGGGCATAGGCCGCCGGTAGCGGATAAGCGAGGAGCGCAGTGCTCAGTTCGGGCCATGACGGATATCCGCAGTCGATGGGAGCGTTCCCGGTGAATGGGTGCAGTGTAGATGGCGTCAATCTTGTTGCCGGACCGTCTGGCTGACGAGTTAATCGTTGTTAATTTCGTCAGGTGCAGTCACGGAAAAGACAGCACAGGTATGCAATCAAGCCAGTGTTTTGCGTGCTTAGCTGGCAGCCTGCCAACCGTTTGGATATCGCCATGAACCGCAACGACCTGCGCCGCGTCGACATGAACCTGCTGGTGATTTTCGAGGCGCTGATGTTCGAGAAGAACCTGACCCGGGTCGCCGAAAAACTCTTCATGGGCCAACCGGCGGTGAGTGCGGCGTTGGGCCGGTTGCGCGACCTGTTCGACGATCCATTGCTGCTGCGCAACGGACGGGGCATGGAACCCACGCCACGTGCCCTGGCGATCCTCAAGGAGCTGCAACCCGCGATGGACACTATTTCCGGCGCGGTCAGCCGTGCCAAGGATTTCGACCCTTCCACCAGTTGCGCGGTGTTCCGCATCGGTTTGTCCGACGACGCCGAATTCGGCCTGTTTCCGCCGTTGCTCAGTCAACTGCGCGAAGAAGCCCCCGGCATCATTGTGGTGGTACGCCGTGCCAATTACCTGCTGATGTCGGCGCTGCTGGCCAGCGGCGAGATTTCCGTGGGGGTGAGCTACACCACCGAACTGCCGGCGAATGCCAAGCGCAAGAAACTGCGGGATATTCCGTGCAAGGTGCTGCGTGGGGATGATGGGGTGGCACCGCTGACACTGGATGATTATTGCGAGCGGCCCCATGCGATGGTGTCGTTCTCCGGGGATTTGAGCGGCAACATCGATTTGGACCTGGCCCGCATCGGCGTGCACGGCGGGTGGTGTTGGCGGTGCCGCAATTCAGCGGGTTGCGGGCGTTGTTGGCGGGGACGCAGATCATTGCGACCGTGCCGGATTATGCGGCGTGTGCGTTGACCGAGGGCACTACGTTACGGGCCGAGGATCCGCCGTTTGCGATTGATGCGGCGGAGTTGTCGATGGTGTGGAGCGGGGTGCATGACAATGATCCGGCGGAGCGGTGGTTGAGGTTGAGGATTGCGGAGCATATGGCGGGTGGGGGTTGATGGCGGCTTTGTGTACATATCCATTATTTAGGTAACGGCCACTTAGGGTTACGCCCTTACGGCGTGTCACTTTTGTAAAGGCACAAAAGTAACCAAAAGGCCTTCGCCCCACCACTCGG
>NZ_JADDUM010000225.1 GCF_015163715.1 Pseudomonas cyclaminis | reverse complement strand
TGTAGGAAGCCCCCACTACCTTTTCGACGTAGGCGCTGTCGCGCAGTCAAACTGGTGGCGGCCTACAAAATCTCAGTTTCAGAGGTGGTTTTTTAACTCTTTAAAATCAGTAACTTATTTTATGTTTGATAAGAGGGGGCTTGCCTCCTCCCACATTGGGTTATGGGTGAGGCTTTTATCTCCTCAAGGCGAGTTCAATCAGTGCAGGCAGTTCTTCAGCCGCCAACGGTGCCGTCGAAAACAGAATCCGAAACACTGTCGGCGCCGCCAGCAAGTTGATCAGGCGGTCGACGCTGGGCGGGTTGTCATCCGGGTAGCGCTCGACAATCGCCTGAAGCTGCCCACTCAATATGCTCACGCAATACCCAGGCGTCACGCTGCATTGCACGTCGCGCATCATGTTGCGCCCCGGTTCTGAACTCATTTCATCCAGATACTGCTCGGCCCAGGCTTGCAGGTCGCCGCGCAGACTGCCGGTGTTGGCCGGCTCGCTATCAGGCTGCATGCGCGCCAGGGCCACATCGGCCAGGAGTACGGAGAGGTCGCCCCAGCGTCGGTAGATGGTCGACGGCGTGACGCCTGCGCGAGTGGCAATCATCGGCACGGTGACGCTGGAGCGCTCGTGGGTTCCGAGCAGCTCACGCACGGCCGAATGAACGGATTCTTGTACCCGGGCACTACGGCCCCCCGGGCGGAGGCCTTCTTTAATCGCCATGTTTATGACCTTAACACAAAGAATTTGCTTTAAGCGCTGGTCAGTCGCACACTCCATAAAAGCAATATATTAGCTTTAGTGGAGCGTGCCGATGTCCAGTCCTATTTCCCACCGTTCCAGCCTGGTGTTTCTGGCGATCACCTTGCTGACATTCCTGGCCGCGTCCAGCGCGCCGACGCCGTTGTATCACCTGTATCAGCAAGGCCTGCATTTTTCTGCGGGTATGCTCACGCTGATCTTCGGTGTATACGCACTGAGCCTGCTGGCGGCGCTGTTGACGGTGGGTTCGCTGTCGGACCACCTGGGGCGCAGGCCGGTGATTTTTGCTGCGCTGCTGCTGAATATGTTGGCGATGCTGCTGTTTATCAATGAAGACAGCGTGGCCTGGCTGATCGCGGCGCGTACGTTACAGGGCTTTGCCACCGGCATGGCCACGGCGGTGCTGGGCGCGGCGCTGTTGGATACCGACCGCCAGCAAGGGCCATTGGTCAATAGTGTGGCGCCGTTGCTGGGGATGGCGTGCGGGGCGATGGGTAGCAGTTTGCTGGTGGAGTTCGCGCCATTGCCGACGCAGTTGGTCTACGCGGCGCTGCTGGCACTGATGTTGGTGCAGGCACTGTATGTGTGGCGCCTGCCGGAAACCGTCAGCCGTATTCCGGGTGCATGGGCATCGCTGCGGCCAACCCTGCATGTGCCGCCCCAGGCACGCCGGGCGCTGTGGTTGTCGTTGCCGGTGGATGTGGCGGTGTGGGCGATGGGTGGGTTCTATTTGTCCCTGGCGCCTTCGTTGGTGCGGGCGGCGACGGGGTCCACATCCAACCTCATCGGTGGCGGTCTGGTCGCGGTGCTGACGTTGAGCGGGGCGCTGATGATCTTCACCTTGCGCAATCGCCCGGCCGACAAGGTGCTGCGCCTTGGCGCAGCATTGCTGGCAGTGGGGGTGACGCTGATCCTGACGGCGGTACACAGCGCCAGCCTGTCGTTGTTTTTTATCGCCACGCTGATCGCCGGCAGCGGCTTCGGCGCAGGCTTTCTCGGGGCGTTGCGCAGCGTGGTGCCGTTGGCGTTGCCCCATGAACGAGCCGGGTTGATGTCGGCGTTTTATGTGCTCAGTTACCTGGCGTTCTGCCTGCCGTCGTTGCTGGCGGGCAACCTGATCCGCAGTTACGGCCTGATCGTGACCACCGACGGCTACGGCGCGGTGCTGATTGTATTGGCCCTGGGTGCACTGGTGGGGTTGAGAGTGCAGGACACTTCACGTCAATCGAATATCTGCAAAGTAGATAACAGTTAGAGATATTACCCGTTATATAGATATTCGATCAGGTTCTATGATGGTCCCAACCTCATGCGAGGAAGAGGATTTTCATCATGACCTGCTCGAACACCATCAGCTACAAACCCTTCAGTCACCTGACCCGGCCTCGGGAAGTGATCCGCCAGTTCACCCCCAATTGGTTTGCCGCAACGATGGGCACGGGAGTGCTGGCTTTGGCACTGGCGCAATTGCCGGTCAATCTGCCCGTATTGCACACCATCGCTGAAGGCCTGTGGATGTTTACCATAGGGCTGTTCATCCTGTTCAGCGTCTTGTATGCCGCGCGCTGGGTGATGTTTTTCCACGAGGCGCGGCGGATCTTCGGGCATTCCACGGTTTCGATGTTCTTTGGCACGATTCCCATGGGGTTGGCGACGATTCTCAACGGTTTGCTGTTGTTCGGCCTGCCGCGTTGGGGCGCTGATGTGATTCCGGTGGCCGAATTCCTGTGGTGGTTGGACGTCGCAATGGCCCTGGCCTGCGGCGTGCTGATCCCGTTCATGATGTTTACCCGCCAGGAACACAGCATCGACCAGATGACCGCCGTGTGGCTGTTGCCGGTGGTCGCCGCCGAAGTCGCCGCGGCCAGCGGAGGCTTGCTGGCGCCGCATCTGGCGCACGCCCATTCGCAACTGGTGATGCTGGTGACCAGCTATGTACTCTGGGCGTTCTCCCTGCCGGTGGCGTTCAGCATCTTGACCATCCTGATGTTGCGCATGGCCCTGCATAAACTGCCCCACGCCAACATGGCCGCGTCGAGTTGGTTGGCGCTCGGCCCTATTGGCACCGGCGCCCTGGGCATGTTGCTGCTCGGTGGCGACGCGCCCGCGATCTTCGCCGCCAACGGCTTGCCGGGTGTGGGCGAGATCGCCAACGGCATCGGCTTGATCGCGGGGGTAACCCTGTGGGGCTTCGGCTTGTGGTGGATGTTGATCGCGGTGCTGATCACCCTGCGTTACCTGCGCGCCGGCATTCCCTTCAACCTGGGTTGGTGGGGGTTTACCTTCCCGTTGGGCGTGTACGCCCTGGCCACGCTCAAATTGGCGAATGTGCTGCACCTGGCATTCTTCAGCCTGTTTGGCAGTGCGCTGGTGGTGGCATTGGCGCTCATGTGGCTGATCGTCGCCAAGCGCACCGTGCAGGGCGCCTATAAAGGTGAGCTTTTTGTTTCGCCATGCATTGCAGGGTTAGCGAATAAGTAAGCGGGATTAGGTAAAGTCGTGGCCTGATAAATAAAGGCCACGCAGGAACACGGACGATGAGCCACCCCTCGCAATTCACCTTGCTGCGCACGCGGCGCTTTCTGCCGTTTTTCATCACCCAGTTGCTGGGCGCCTTCAACGACAACATTTTCAAGCAATCGCTGATCCTGGCGATCCTCTACAAGCTCACCATCGACGGTGATCGCTCGATCTGGGTCAACCTGTGCGCCTTGTTGTTTATCCTGCCGTTCTTCCTGTTCTCGGCGCTGGCCGGGCAGTTTGGCGAGAAATTCAACAAGGACGCGTTGATTCGCGCGATCAAGATCGGCGAGATCGTGATCATGGCCGTGGGCGCCACGGGCTTCCTGACCAACCACCTCGAATTGATGTTGCTGGCGCTGTTTGCCATGGGCACCCACTCGGCGCTGTTCGGCCCGGTGAAGTACTCGATCATGCCCCAGGCCCTGCGCGACGATGAGTTGGTCGGCGGCAATGGCCTGGTGGAGATGGGCACGTTCCTGGCGATCCTGGCCGGCACCATTGGCGCCGGGATCATGATGTCGTCCACCCATTACGCGCCGATTGTGGCGGTGGCGATTGTCGGCGTGGCGGTGCTGGGTTACCTGGCCAGCCGCAGCATTCCACGGGCGGCGGCGTCTACCCCGCAACTGCGGCTGGACTGGAATATTTTCACCCAGTCCTGGGCCACGCTGCGCATGGGCCTGGGGCAGACACCGGCGGTGTCGCGCTCCATTGTCGGCAACTCGTGGTTCTGGTTTGTCGGCGCGATCTACCTGACCCAGATCCCGGCCTACGCCAAGGAATGGTTGTACGGCGATGAAACCGTGGTGACCCTCATCCTCACGGTGTTCTCGGTGGGCATCGCCCTTGGCTCGATGCTCTGCGAAAAGCTCTCCGGGCGTAAGGTGGAAATCGGCCTGGTGCCGTTCGGTTCATTCGGCCTGACGGTGTTCGGCCTGCTGCTGTGGTGGCACTCCGGCGGCTTCCCGCAGAACGTGCAGGCCAATGATTGGCTTGCGGTGCTCAGTTACGGCCAGGCCTGGTGGGTGTTGATCGATATCCTCGGCCTCGGTGTGTTCGGCGGCTTCTATATCGTGCCGCTGTACGCGCTGATCCAGTCGCGCACCGCCGAGAACGAGCGTGCGCGAGTGATCGCCGCCAACAACATCCTTAATGCACTGTTCATGGTGGTGTCGGCCATTGTGTCGATCCTGCTGCTGAGTGTGGCCAAACTGCCGATCCCGGAGCTGTTTTTGGTGGTGTCGCTGCTCAATATCGCGGTCAACACCTACATCTTCAAGATCGTCCCCGAGTTCACCATGCGTTTCATGATCTGGCTGCTCAGCCACTCCATGTACCGCGTGGAGCATAAAAACCTCGACCTGATTCCGGACGAAGGCGCGGCCTTGCTGGTGTGCAACCACGTGTCGTTTGTCGATGCGCTATTGATTGCAGGGTCCGTGCGTCGGCCGATTCGTTTTGTCATGTACTACAAGATCTACCGCCTGCCGGTGCTCAACTTCATCTTCCGCACCGCCGGGGCGATTCCGATTGCCGGGCGCCATGAAGATATCCAGATTTACGAAAAGGCCTTCACGCGGATTGCGCAGTATCTGAAGGAAGGCGAGCTGGTATGTATCTTCCCCGAAGGCAAGTTGACCGCCGATGGCGAGATGAACGAGTTCCGTGGCGGGGTGACGCGAATTCTGGAGGAGACGCCGGTGCCGGTGATTCCGATGGCGTTGCAGGGGCTGTGGGGGAGTTTTTTCAGTCGCGATCCAAAAAAAGCGGTGTTTCGCCGATTATGGTCGCGGGTGACGTTGGTGGCGGGCCAGTCGATAGCGGCACAGGTGGCGACACCTAGCCAACTGCAGGGTGTGGTCGGGGAGTTGCGGGGGGCGGTGCGCTAACCAACACCGGGTACATTTATGGGCTGTTCGCTACGGGAGAGGGTGGCAAGCAGCACAATAGCTCCTGGTTTCCGGGCAACAGGAGAGCCATCCGCTCTATTCTCAGGAACGTTTCCAGCCATCCACCCCACTTATTTGTCGTACACCCATCACGCATTGCTGGAGGTACCGGATGAGTTCTTCTACTGCACCCTCATCGCCTATTTCGCATCAATCGCCTGGTTCCAGCGAGGATGAGAAAAGCAACGCTGCTTATCGAGACGCCAGTGATCCGGCAAGACAGGCCGCTCGCGCAGCGCCTTACACGGCCAATGTGCCATTTATGTACAACACGGTCACTGAGCCGTCAGGAGGAGGGGGCGGGCCTGCCGAGAAGGTGCCGATTACCTATGGGGGAGATAATGACCTCCAGCGGCACACAAGGCAGGCTGATGCCTCGCAGGGCCGTCCATACTTCCAGAGTGCACCGAGTCGTGAACAGGTTCGGAGCGCGGCCATTGGCGGTCGAGGCGCGATTGATTTCGGCGCTCCTGAACGACCCGTGTCAATGCACCTCAGTTCGATGACGGTAACGTTCGCATCCAATACGACTCCAAGAGTTCGCCTGGTTCTGCTTCGGCCAAGGAGACCCTGAGAATCACTACGGGTCCTGGGGATGACAACGTCAATATTGAACGTGGGAAGGACGGTGGGCTTCTCGCCCACGTGAATGGACACTCATACGCAATTCCTTTTGGTGAAAACCCTCGCAATCAGCAACGTGTTTTGATTAATACGGGCAATGGGAACGATGGCGTCAGCATCGATTACGGAGGTAGCCAGGAAACCATCATCAATGCCGGTGCGGGTGACGACACCGTCTATGGAGGGGCGGGCAGGACGAGTGTGTACGGGGGGGACGGCTCTGACGTTATCAACCTGGGCAGTGGCCCGAGCTACGCGGAGGGCAATGACGGGAATGATTTTATAACGGGGGGCAGTGGCAACGCGGTGATCTACGGTGGCAGAGGCAGTGACGAGTTGCGTGCGGGTGGCGGCTCGAATAGCAAAGTCAATTACGTGGATGGCGGCGAGGGTAACGATTACATTTCGGGCGGCAGGGGACACAATATTTTGCATGGCGGGCCAGGTGATGACTACATCTTCGGGGGTGACAGCAACGTTATTTATACGGGGCGGGGGAGTGACACGGTTCAGACATATAACGCAGAGGATACGGTATATGGGCAGCGCGATTCTGACGATCTGAGTCAACTGCGCTCATTGAAGAATTTCTACGATGTAGCCCCGCTAAATGTTGGTCGTACGGGTGTCAGGGTGTCGGGTTCTGAGCGATTCATACAACGTACGAACGATGATCTGGAGTCCATGAGAAGCTCGCCGGTAGGGCAAGGGGTGCTTGCAAAGATCGACTCACTCCATGCTCCTGTCACGATCCGGGAAGGTTCCGAAGGCAGCTTTTACCACTATTCGGACCCGGGCAGGGCAAATGCGCGCGATGATGACATTCGTCGTTTGGGGCTGGCAAATGGCTATATCTCAAACGGCATCCCCGGAGTGCCGGCGAAAACCCCGGTTGTCACCTATCAGCCTAACTTCATCACGGGTAGCCAGCGGCCCCCGATCGTGGTTTTACAACATGAATTGGCGCATGCAATCAACGGCGGAGAAGGCACCTTTCTATCAGGTAACACTTTTACACACTACGAAGGTAATACGCCTGTGTACGAAACCAACAACGAGCGCCAAGCGGTAGGGCTTCCTACCAGCCATAGGCCCCATCACTTCTCCGGACCCTACGCCAGGGCGACCTCCTACAATCCTTGGCCCTTTAATGAAAACGCGCTGCTGGGGGAGTTCCGTCTACCCTTGAGGCAGCGCTACTTAGAGTGATCCATCACTTCAGGGAGGCCGGTCATATTCAATGGGTGATGGGGCAGAGTGGCGTCTGCGCCCATCTTTCTGATGCTATGTGCTGATCTTCAGCCCCACCAGGCCGGCGATAATCAACGCCACACTCGCCAACCGAAACAACGCCATGGATTCCCCAAACAGGATAATCCCGGCAATCACGGTGCCCACGGCACCGACACCGGTCCAGATGGCATAGGCGGTGCCCAGCGGCAGCTCCTTCATGGCCAGGCCCAGCAGGCCGAGGCTGATGGCCATCGCCGCAATGGTCAGGGCGGTGGGCAGTGGCTTGCTGAAACCGTCGGTGTATTTCAGGCCGACGGCCCAGCCGACTTCAAACAACCCGGCAAAAAACAGAATGATCCAGGACATGATGACCTCGCTTATTCAGGCGGGGTCGTCCCCGGATTCAACGCTCGTTGGCGTCGCGAGGTCGTCCCCGCGAAGCCCGTAGAGTGCCGAAAACGGATCAGGCGATCAAGTTTGTGGGGTGTTCTCCAAGATACGACGGTCTTCCTTCTCGCTCATGCGCCGGAAGTACGTTGACAGCAACGCCCCGGAAATATTGTGCCAGACACTGAACAGCGCACTCGGCACGGCAGCCAGCGGCGAGAAGTGCGCACTGGCCAACGCGGCGCCCAGCCCGGAGTTCTGCATGCCCACTTCCAGTGCCAGCGACTTGCGTTGTGCCAATGGCAACTTGAACAGGCGCCCGGTGAAGTAGCCCAGCAGGTAGCCGAAGCTGTTGTGCAGCATCACCACGGCCATGATCAACAGGCCCGACTCGGCGATCTTCGCCTGGCTGGCGGCGACGACCGCCGTGACGATGATCACAATGCTGACCACCGATACCAAGGGCAATACGTCCACCGCATGGCGAACCCGCTCGCCGAGCACGCGTTGCGCCACGACGCCGAGCACGATCGGCAGCAGCACCACTTGCAGGATCGACCAGAACAACTCCATGAACGATACCGGCAGCCAGGCCGAGGCCAGCAGCCAGATCAATGCTGGCGTGAGCAGCGGGGCGAGGAGGGTGGTGACGGCGGCGATGGCCACCGACAATGCCAGGTCGCCACGGGCCAGCCAGGTCATCACGTTGGATGAGGTGCCGCTTGGGCAGCAACCGACCAGGATCACGCCGACGGCAATTTCCGGCGGCAGGTGAAATACCTGGCACAGCAACCAGGCCACGCCCGGCATGATCACAAAGTGTGCAACCACGCCGAGGGCCACACGCCACGGGTGGCGCGCGACTTCGGCGAAGTCATCGAGTTTGAGGGTCAGCCCCATGCCGAACATCACCAGGCCCAGCAGCGGGACGATGGCGCTTTTCAGGCCGATGAACCAGCTCGGTTCGAGGAAGGCCAGCACGGCAAAAATCAACACCCAATAGGCGAAGGTATTGCCGACGAAGCGGCTCAAGGCGGCGAGTGCGCGCATGGGGATGTCCTTGTTGTTGGATGCTTGAAGTACACATGCGATCAAATGTGGGGTGGGGCTTGCCCGCCCCCACATTTTTCTCTTCACATGGCTTAAATGCCTTGTGGAGTTTCTTCGCCACCCAGTGCCTCAACCAGCGCCGGCAGGAACTCGCCGAAGGTCAGCATCATCAGGGTGAAGCTCGCGTCCAGTTGACCCAGGGCCTCGTCGCCGCCGTCCTGCTCGGCCTGGTCTTGCAGCAGGTCTTCGAACTTCAGGCGCTTGACGGTCATCTTGTCGTCCAGCATGAACGACAGCTTGTCCTGCCAGGCCAGGGACAGTTGGGTCACGACTTTGCCGGTGGTGAGATGCAGTTGGATTTCTTCGCCGGTCAGGTCCTGGCGCTTGCAACGCACGATGCCGCCGTCTTCGTGGGTGTCGCGCAGTTCGCATTCGTCTAGGACGAAGAAGTCATTGGCCGGTTTCTGGGTGGTGACCCAGTCGGTCATGATCGCGGTAGGCGCGGTTTTCACGGTGAGCGGGCGTACCGGCAGGGTGCCGATCACTTCACGCAGGGTCGACAGCAAGTCTTCGGCGCGTTTCGGGCTGGCCGAGTTGACCAGGATCAGGCCTTGTTTCGGCGCGATGGCGGCGAAGGTCGACGAGCGGCGGATAAACGCACGCGGCAGGAAGGCCTGGATGATTTCATCCTTGATCTGATCGCGTTCCTTCTTATAGACCTTGCGCATCTGCTCGGCCTCGATCTCTTCGACTTTCTCTTTAAGTGCGTCACGCACTACGCTGCCCGGCAGGATGCGTTCTTCCTTGCGCGCAGCAATCAGCAGAAAATCGCCGCTGACGTGAACCAGGGGAGCGTCTTCACCTTTACCAAAAGGCGCGACGAAACCGTAAGTGGTCAACTCCTGGCTTGCACAAGGGCGCGCCAGTTTGGTGGCCATTGCAGTTTCCAACGCCTCGGCATCAACAGGCAGATCTTGGGTCAGGCGATAGATAAGCAGGTTCTTGAACCACATGGGGTGAGTCTCTCCTTTATACAAAGGGGGGCATTATTCTCTTGATAGCGCCCCAGGCCAACCCTGCCTAAGCCATTGGAAGGCCTCAAAAAAAAGATTTAAGAAAGTGCTTGCCAGACTATAGGTCGCTCCGTAGAATGCGCGCCACACCGAGACGAAGGGTGATTAGCTCAGCTGGGAGAGCATCTGCCTTACAAGCAGAGGGTCGGCGGTTCGATCCCGTCATCACCCACCATTCGCTTCATGTGTTACGCGCAGCGGTAGTTCAGTCGGTTAGAATACCGGCCTGTCACGCCGGGGGTCGCGGGTTCGAGTCCCGTCCGCTGCGCCATATTTGCTTCCACTAAGGCCCACTGAACGCCTGGAAGCCACGGAAATAGCGGCCTTGAGCCGCTTTTTTCGTTTTCTGAATTCCACTGGAATCCATCTCCAGCCACGGTTTTTAAGTACACATTTAAGTACACCGCTGGCACAGCCTTTTACGATGCCTTGCGCATCAATTTTCGTATTGGTCCGTCTACCGCTGGATTGTATTCCCCTCCTTGATGCAAAAGGAGGTGTCTGATGGCTCTGACAGATACAGCGATTAAGCAAGCCAAGCCCGCCAGCAAGCCCTATACGTTAACTGATGGGGATGGCTTATCTCTGCAAGTGCCTACGACGGGTTCGAAACGCTGGCATTTCCGTTTCTATTGGCATGACAAGCAGTTGCGCATTTCCCTCGGCACCTATCCTGACGTTAGCCTCAAGGAGGCTCGCCAGCGGAGAGAGGCTGCACGTGCGCTGGTGGCCGGCAATATCGACCCCCGATCACATCGTCGCGCTGAGCGCCAAAGAGCCTCTCACGCCGCCAACAACACGTTTGAAGCGGTTGCTGGTCGCTGGCATGAGTTCCGAAGTAAAAAGCTGACGAAAAGTAGGAAGGGCAGTGCAGGGCAAGCCAGTAAATACCTGAAGAAGGACATGCTGCCGTGTTTGGGCGATCTCCCGATCTCAGATATTTCTCGTGGTGACGTGCTGGAGCTCATTAGGCGAATTGAGCGCAGAGGGGCGCTGGTCTCTGCTCGAAAGGTACGCACCTGGCTCAACCAGATCTTTCGTTTTGCCATGGCGGAAGGGCTCGTTGATGTGAACCCAGCAGCAGACCTTGATATCGTTGCCGAGACGCCGCGGCCAGTTCGCCATAATCCCTTCCTCCAGGTAAATGAACTTCCAGGACTGCTCAGGACCGTCACCCAATACGGGGGTGCAGAAGCGACTCGGCTTGGTATTCGCCTATTGCTGCTGACAGGGGTTCGTACAGGAGAGCTGCGGGCGGCTACGCCAGACCAATTCCACCTCGACAAGGGGATCTGGCTGGTGCCGCCGGAGGGTGTGAAGCAACTCCGGAGTCGTGTTCGAACACAGGGGAATGAGATCCCACCTTATGTGATTCCACTGTCTACTCAAGCAAATGCAATTGTGCAGCGGCTAATGCAGTTAAAGGCGCGCGGTGCGCGGTACTTGCTGGTTCACCGATACGAATCGCAGAAAATGATCAGTGAAAATACCCTTAACACCGCTATCAGCCGCATGGGTTACAAAGGAAGGCTAACCGGGCATGGCATCAGGGCCACCATCTCAACGGCGCTCAACGAGGTTGGCTTTGTAGAAGAGTGGATTGAGGCGCAGCTTTCCCATGCTGATGCCAATCAAATTCGGGCTGCGTACAATCATGCGGAATACGTCGAGCCGAGACGTAGGATGATGCAGTATTGGGCGGATTTATTAGATGCGCTAGAGGTCGGTGTTTCTCCACCTATGCCCGAAACGTACATGGCGCAGAGCGACCGACGTTCAATGGATTTTCTAGGGCAATAGCGTCGATCACATGTATTGGCTTACGGAAAAGCTACCGAGGCGAAATCGTCCACAAGGGAGGCCGGAGGGTGGTTCGAGTGAGGCCTTGCCCGAGGCTTTCGCAGGGCGATGTGACTAGTCAGTTAAGATGGCTTGCAGCAAAGACCTTTGCCGTTCATCCTATGCGCGGTTGCTCGGGGCGTCTTAATTTGGAGGCCCTAATGCAAAATACGCGTACCGCCGTTTCAAAGAGATTCCATCTGCTATGGCAGTGCGATTAAGGGAGGCCGGATGACCGGTGAGAACAAGGACAGCCAGCTGATCGCTGAAGCCGCCGCGGAATTTAGCGTTGACCCGGAGGTGCTCGCAGAGCTACTTGGGTTAGCCGAAAAGTTTACAACTTTTGCAACTTACGGTGCGAAAGCCGAATTCTCTCGCCATGTTAGTCAGATTCTTGAACAGGCAGCCCTAAGGCAGGGCAAATCGTGAGTGATTCCATTGAGTTCACTTCGCTTGAAGTCGAAAACATTTTCGCATACGAAGGCCTCAGTCAAATAGATTTAAGCGGTTGCACCGCTGAACGTAACATGGTTGTCATAGCTGGGCGCAATGGCGCCGGCAAGACGAGCCTGCTGAATGCAATCAAACTATTGTTTCTTGGTTCTGAAAACGAAGAGATTCGCCGCGTAGGCTTTGGTGGAATTCCATTGAACCCAAAGCAATTTGTTCTAGGTCAGACGGGCCGTTGGTATGGGGTATTCAATAGAGGGGCACTTGATCCCGACGATCGGGCCCGTGTAATGCTATGTTGGACTCAAGGAGCGCTGGAGGTGAAGATCGAACGCATCTTCTCCCGCGCGAATACAACCGCAGGCTTTACGGAACGGCTGAATATTAGTCGAGGTACGGCCCAATTGGGTTCTGAGGAGGCAGAATCGTTCCTCTCTGGTTTGGCTCCCAGCGAAATTGTGCCGTTCTACTTCTTTGACGGCGAGCAGGTCCAATCGTTTGCAGATTCAGAGGAAGGGCGTGAGCGCGCTGAAATAGAGCGTTTGCTGAAGCTCTCCTTCATTGGAGATATTCTTCGCGAATTGGACGTTTACGGCAGAGCCAAACGTCGTTCCGGGTTGCCGGCCGAGGCTCAAAGCGAGGTTGTACACGCAGAGAACGACCTTCGCTCGGCAAAAGCCCAGATTGAATCAGTTCAACGTTTGCGGGTGGACACCGAGGCGGAGTACTCCGATTTAGATCGTAAGCGCACACGCCTTGACGACCAACGAAACGCATTGCGCGTTGGGATTTCCGAGACAGACCGTCGCCGTATGGTCAACAGAATAGAAGTCATAGGTTCCCAGCGTGAAAAGCTAGATGCCGAACTGTCCGAACTGCTGGCGCCAGAGGCTCCTTGGCTCACCAATCTTTCTGTGGTTCGAAACGCCTACAAGTTGTTGGATGATCAGTTTTCATCTAGCACAGACATTTCTTTGTCCACGAAGCTGCACGGGGAACTGCCCGAAGCCCTAAAAAGCAGCTTAGCCCACTTAAGTCCCCCAATTTTGCTGACCGACTCGCAGTACGAAAATTTTTCTTTGGATGTCAGAGAGGCGCTGGTGAGGCGAGGGCTGTCGGTCGGTGCGCATGTAAGCCCGCTGCTTACTGCAGTAAGCCCACGACAAGCAAAGGCGTTGCGTGATCGATATTTGGTATGGACAGAGCGTGGTCCAAGTTTAGTAGCCTCTCATGTCGATAAACTTCGCCTTTTGAGACAGCTCGCCCAAGAAGCCGAACAAGCGCAGCGGGAACTGGACGAGGCCGAACTCACCAGCGACGAAGCCAGGCATCAGTTTGAGTCCTTGAACAAGTTAATCGCAGATATAGATCTGCAGATTCGTGACTTCACTGACAGGCTTGCGGAACTTAGGGTCAAGGAACGACAGGCTTTGGAAGCCTCAGAGCAAGCCAAGCAGCGCATCAGTCAATGCGAACAAAGGTATGCCTCGGTGACAGAAGAGAACCGCGCTTATCAGTTGAGCGTGAAGGTCAAGCGAGCACTAGAAACATACCGTGATAGACGCAGGACATATATCCGCCAGTCGGTAGAGGACCACCTAAATGAAAGGATCGGAATTCTTTTAGCGCCTAGTCAACTTATTAAATCAGTAACTCTCGATGACTGGTTTGTAATGAAGTACTTTGACGAACAATCTGAGGAGGTTGCACGTAGAAGTATTTCTGCTGGCATGCGACAGCTTGTTGCGATGGGAATGCTTTGGGCTTTGAGGGATGAGGCTGGTCGTGATCTTCCAGTGGTAATAGATACTCCACTGGGGAGAATTGATCGAGAGAATCGAGCTTTGCTTATGAGCGAGTACTTTCCAAACGCCGGTAAGCCGCTGTTACTGCTGCCAACCAATAGCGAAATGGATGACGAGGTACTCTGCCACCTAGGTGAGCGTATTCGTCGTCGCTACGAGATTCAAAATGATGGTGGAACCCGAGCAAGGATTGTCGAGGTTGATAGGATGCGCTACGACGGGATTTCAAATTAATGATTAGCCTGTACTTCTCTGCGGACGAAAAGTCTTTCTTTGAAACCGTTTTGCGTGACGGGCTACATCAACCCAGCGGTCACTATTGGTGGGTGGTTCGCTTTGCCATTGCTCAATCACTAAAGATTGGCGGGGAGCCTGATGAGAGGTATAGCGCCCCGTCCCTAAAGAGAGGGGAACGTGGCAGTGAGCTTAGTATCGAGCAGATCACAGGCATGGGAAAAGCAGAAAGCCAAAATTACGATGATGCATTCAGGATTCTGTTGGGTGTGACCCACGATGAGGAACTCTTCGACAACAATCGGCGCTACTTCGAACTTGTACAACGACATGCTCGACGCGGTCTTGAGTTCATGCGAGGTGCTTGGACGCCAGGTCGTAGTTTCTACGATTATCTTCTCGACGAGTTGTACATAAGTACCGAGCGCGCCGAGGATGCGCAGGACGGAGCTGATGGCTTTAGCGCCTTGGATTTTGCAACGTTGGCGCAAGGATTGAAGCAATTGGGCGTTTCTGCTACGGCAGCCGCTGATGTTCAGGAAGGACCACGCCTGTCGCGCTTTCAGTTGACATTGGCGGGAGTGGAGGATTATGACCGCTTGAAGCGAGGCCTAGATGATCTGGCATTTGCAGTTGGCTTGGGCAATACAGGGATCGGGTTATCCAAAGACTTCGGCGAGAGGCGTGTGATATTAGATATTCCCAGGCCAAGCGCGCTATGGCAGGAAGTTGCTTGGCAGTCGATTGAAAAGGCTTTAGTTGATCGCGTTGAAGCTATGCCAGTGTCTCCTGGCGTCGACGTATTGGGGCAGCCGATTATCTTCGATCTTGCAGAAGCTCCGCATTTATTCGTCGCCGGAGCTACTGGTAGCGGCAAAAGTGTGTGTCTGAATGCTCTGCTGCTTTCCTTGGTGATTTCTGCCCGCCCCCCAGAACTTTTGATGATCGATCCAAAGGGTGTCGATTTCAGCGATTTCAACAGCTATCTCCGGCTGAGAACAGGCTCTGTTATTACGGATATGGGGCAAGGCATCGAAGCCCTGCGTGGGGTTGTAGTGGAGATGGAGGAGCGGCAGGAGCTGTTGCGTCGAAACAATGTCCGAAACATTGCCGAGGCCCAGGCACTAGGTGTTCCCATGGAACGGCTAGTAGTGGTTATCGATGAACTCGCTGACTTCATGCTGGGCCGAACAGGTGCTGAAGAGCCTCTAGTGCGTCTTGCACAGAAGGCTCGTGCGACAGGTATCCATCTGGTGTTGGCGACTCAGCGTCCGGAGGCGGCGACGTTTTCGGGGCTGCTTCGGGCCAACGTACCTGCGCGAATTGCCTTGACGGTTCAGAAAGCTACAGATTCGCGCATCATCCTCGACGAAGGAGGTGCTGAGAAGCTGCTTATGCGTGGCGACATGCTAATCAAGCTTTCGGGGCGCGCTACCATGCGCGCTCACGGAGTAAAGGTCAGTCCTTCGGAGGTCAGGGCCGCATTATCGACAAGGAGCAAGTAATGGCCATGATGTTGAGACCCACCCGATTTGAATTGTTGGAATTAACTCTGTTAGACCTAGGCGCACTCCGGGGTCAAAAGTCGTTCGTATTAAGAGACGGACAGGGGTTAGCGACGAATATTTTCATGATCATGGGTACGAATGGAGCTGGTAAGACCACCGTTCTTGAATCAATTTATGCAGGCATGCGTTTGCTGGACGCGCGTGAACATGTTGGTACCGGAATTGACGACATCGATCGAAACGGTGGAGGGCTCCAGCTTGACGCTCGAGTTACGCTCGATGATGGTGTGCGATCAAAGATTTATCTTCTTTCCATTTATGTAGGTCGCCCAGGTCTGCTGAAGCGTTGGACGGCAGAAGCACTAGAGGGGGTGGGCGTTGAGCAGCAGATTTTCTTGTCGTTCAAAAATCGCCTCAACGGTCCTGGACTGGAACGGAGTGCGGAGTCTGATCCTGAAGCAATAGCCTTCGCTGAAGCGATTCTTGAACGCGTTGGCGAGCCGCCAGCCGCGCTATTTGACTCGGCCAATGGATACCCATCTGTACTTTATTTTCCATCTGATCGTGGTATCCGTAGGCCGCCGGAGGGAGAGCGAGCCGTCACGCGTCCAAGCGGTTTGTCTTATCGAGCTGCACACCGTTTTGGTGCTGATGGAGAGAGGTGGGACGCATCGATCGACAATCTTTTTGTCTGGTTCGCCTGGCTTGCCGACGGCAGAGAAGAAGAGTGCCGGGAGTTGGTCAACCGGCTGATCTTTAGAGGGGCGAAGAGACTAGGTACGGTGGATCGGCCCACGTTGTACGTTCCAGTGGAGGTCGAGTCCGGCGTACACCGCATAGATCAGCTAAGCAGCGGTGAACGCCAACTGGTGCAGCTCATCGTTCGAATTGCCAGCCATATGACTGGCTCGACAATTGTACTTATCGATGAAACCGAGCAGCACTTGCATCTGGTCATGCGTCGTAGGCTGATGAAGCTGATAAAGCAGTGGGCGCAGGAGCATCCGGGTCTTTCGTTCGTTCTAACCTCCCATCAGGTCGACTCATTGCGAGTCCTGGCTCCCAAACTTGTGGAGACCGGGCTTGTGAAGGGTGGTGCTCTACTCAAGCCAAAGCTTAAGGTGTAGCGCATGCCTATTGAACTCCAGTCATTCGATGATTTTGATTCCATTGAACAGATTGAGGCACATCAATCTTGCTTGATTCGAGTAGTTTTGGAGGGCAGGGATGATGTCGTTTTATTTAATCGTTTCTGGTTCGGGTCGATGATTGACTCCTTCGAGTTTGTTGAGGCGCGGAGTATCGTTGTTGGTGGTGGTTGTACGAGTGTTCAGACGGCAGTGGATCACAGCGTCAACGTAGATGGTGTTCCCACAATCGGCATTGTTGATCGCGACGTTTTTTTTCGTGAGCATAACTGGGCGGCTCTATACAAGTTCGAGAACGAGGCAATAACGCAACATACCGCCAATGGTAGTGTGCATATAGCCTCGCGCTGGGAGATTGAAGCTTATCTACTCGACCATGATCTTCTCGGGCGATGGATTGAGGCGTGTCATCGCAAACCACCGGGGTCGCAGGTCGAGGTTGATTCGGCATTGGCTAAGACACTTGCAGATTGCGATCTTCTACTTGAAGCTGCTCCATTTTTTGCTGCTAGTCACCGCGACGGGGTGAAGGTGCCGGCGGGATTTATGTGTAGCGTCACCGAACCCATTGTTCGAGCTGGTATTTCGAAAAGGCTACAGGAGTTGGATCAAGATGGTCATAACGTAGTGACCGAAGTCGTTGCTTTGATAAATTCAATAAAGCAGCACCTACCTGCTGATCCTACCGAACAGTTACCAATTTACCTGCGTTATGTGGATACCAAACGCCTTTTGCAGCGTCTCACGCATACCCTTACATTAAGAGATGATTCTAAATGGGCGCTTTCGACATTACAGGTCATGCTAGGGCGACGCCCTCAAGAATTTGAATCCGTGCTAGAGCAAGCGAAGTATCACCTTTCAGTTTGCTAAGTTTATTCAATCTAAAAGACAGTGGATTTTTGTCATTAAATACTATGCAAAGTTTAATTTTGGTCACATTGCTTAACAAGGGCAGGAAAATCTTGAGCGGCTGTTGAGCCGCACGATGAAGTTTTTGGCTGCGAAACGCTGAATCTTTGTCTTCGGCATGCTCTTTCTAATTTCCGTAAAGTCATTATTGACCAATGTAGGGTTCTTTAATTGTAACATCAGCTCAGTTGTCGAGAGGGTATCATCAATCCAGAGTAAGCGACTATCCCCCGCCCCAAGTCCTGTTCATTGGGATGGGCACTAACTGCTATCTCATTGATGGGTATTAATCGTTGGCCCGGAATAAAACTCTCTAAGGTTTGTGATTGCTTGCGCAAATAACAAACCGAAGAGTTTTTGATCCGAATGCCAGGGGAGCTTAGATGTCAGGTGTTAAGCATGTATTTCACGATGGCCTCATTCAGCTTTTTATTAGCAGAGCCACATCCTTGAGTGAGCGTACATGCCCCATTTTATGCAGGCCTACCTCAATCAGCGAGGCAATATGCCTAACGGGATCCCATTCCAAATTGTTTTGATGTGTGAATTGTCTGATTAGCGCTTCATAAATATCCAGATGCTCGCCAAACAGGGTGGGGGCATTAAACTCTTGTCCCTCTAGATCTGATACGCTGGCATTGCCTAGGCCATTTTCATCGGCCAACGCAAGGGCGATTGCATACCTACTTAAAATGTTAGGCGTTAGCCCCGTTTTAGATTTCAAATATTTAAGCTTTGCGGTCGATGAGCTGGATATCTTGAATTTATGCGGAAATGTATTCATGCGTGACTAGCCCACCGCCAGAAGTATCCTTCCTCGGCTTGAGTAGATCGAGTTTCCGGATTGTATACCAAGTGATAAGAGTGAGAGATACTTTCCTCAAGCCCTTCATAGAAAGCATAATCAATTTCTGTATCCGTTGAGAGAATAATCACCTGGTGACTGGTTTTAGGAAAATAATTTTCTACGAGTTTTTTTCGATGTATAGAATCAAGACGACCAAGTGGAGTATCGATTACCACTGGCAGGCTTCGACCCGACGTGCGTGCTAACGCCTCTAAAATGGAGATTGCAAAAACCTGCTTTTCCCCTGCTGAAAGTTCATTTTTACGAATCGTTACGCCTTCATCGTCAATAAGAGCTACCTCGAAGGAGTCCGGATCGATCTGAATGCTGAGATTGCGGTTTTCTTTGCGAGCAAGCCCATTGAATGACGTGTAAAACTGTGATTCAAGCTCCTTGAGTTTTTCAACTCGTGCACGTACAGAGAACTCTTTTAGAACGACCCTAGCACTTTGTGCGAGGACGGTCAGGCGTTCTGCTTCTTGGGACTCGGCAATTTCTGTGTATAGCTCATCTAATTGACGTGCTGCAGCTGATAGCCGAGTAAGAAGGGCCTTAGCTTCCTCAGCCGTTATGCATCTTTGTTCTTCTAGAACACGAAACCGTTCTTGTAACCGCCCTTGTTCAATGAACAGGGGCATCAGCACTTTTTCTTCAGGAGCTCTAGCGATGTTTTCCCTAGCAGCTTCGATTCCGTTATCAATGTCCTGAAGTGTGTTCACTAAGTCAGTGGAGCGTTGCTGAAGTAAACTTACATGATTTGCCAGGCGATGAGTAATGCTGGAGTGTTGGATGTCCGAAAGTTTGTGCACTGTTGATTGACTTGCAATACAGTTGCTGATTTCTGATCCGAATGTTCTAAGAAAAATACCCTGAAGCGCAGGGCGCTGCTCTTCGGGAATTTTGAGCTCTGATTCAAGCTCTCTCAGAAAATTGCTTTGCTGACGCTCGAGATATTCGGAAAGAACCTTCGCTTTTTCCGTTCTTTGCTCAGAGTCTAATTGTGCAAGCAGTTTTCCGTTTAGATTTTTCGTAATCGCAAACGGCAGTAAGTCGCTTAACATTTCATTTAGTGCATGCTCTATTGCCTTTTTTTCGCCAATCAATGAGTCGAGGCTAGCTGTCTCTTTTTGCTTTGATGCACTCCAAGCTCCGCCTCGTGCGTTAATACGTGTCTCGATGTTCACCAAGTTTTTATCAGTCTCGGCAACATTCAAGCGCATAAGAAAAAGCTTTCCGCTTGTCTCTGAAACTTGCTTTTTTATATCATTGTAAGTGCGTTCCGCGTCGGCTATTTTCTGCTTGCGTTCGTCGGATGCTTTTTTTACTGAACTGCCTCTGATGATCACGGATAGGTCAGAATTTAGTCTGTCGATGAGATCCAAGCCTAAAAGCTTGTTGATCGACTCTCGCAGAGCGTCTCCAGACGTTTCTTCAGCGAGGCTTGTAATTTTTTCGCCATCGAAGAAAAATAGCTCGGATACGCCAATCGGAATTAACTCGTTGAGAAATGCTTGTGCCTGATCGTATGAAAGTTCGGTCAGATGCTGGCCATCTTTTGAAATGATTAGACCTTCTTTGACCTTGCCCCCATGGTCAACAAACCAATCGCGCGTTAATTGATAGCTCGAGATGATTCCATACTGCGCATAGCGGAATGTAAGCTCAACGGCGGCCCTTGTAGGTTTGGCAATGCTGTTGTGTGCTCTATGGATGCAGTCACGAAGATATTGGTGATAATCGCCAACCGTTGCGCCAGAACCCAGTACGCCTTTACCGTATAAGGCAAGCTTCAGAGCGTTAAGAATGGTTGTCTTGCCTCCTCCATTTAAACCACCGAACAAAACGATAGGTGCGTTTTTGCCTCCTTTGATTTTAGGAACCAAGTCAAAGTCGTGGGCTCCGCTAAAAACTCGGAAATCTAGTACTGAAAGGGAATCAATAATCATTGTAGCAGGCCATCTATTTCGGCTTTCAGAGATTCGAAAGCGGTTTTATACGTGTCGCTAACTTTAGGTACTGCGCGACGCTCCATAGCTTCATCGAGCCCCCCCCAATCCTGCTCCAGGATCTTCTGCAGTTCTTCCAGAATTCCTTTCCGACGTGAAAGGCCAGAGAATGACAACTCGGTATCAATCAGCTTCATAATCAGGACCGCTGGCACTCCGTGCTCCTGTTCCAGTGCGTTGAGTATGGCCGCATCCGGCTCAGTGAACGCCCCAGCGTCGTTCTTGATCCACTCAACTGCATCCGTGGGATAGACCTCAGCGTAAATTTTGGGCAGTGAATCAATCCAGTCCGGCTCATTGGGATCTTTTAGCCATTGCTGGCGGATCACCTGCAGTTCATCACGGCCTATCAGTTCGATATCACGATCAGTTCCACGAATACCTTTCTCTATTTCCAAAAGCAGCTTTAGCCACTCTTTGCGATACTTCATCCAATACGGGCCAGGCACGTGCTTGGTGGACGCATTTGAGTCGTCGTCAATAGCCCCTCTTGCAAAGGTTACTTTCCCAGTACGACGCTTATAGTTACGGTATTCGGTTTTATTTTCGGGGAGCGAGCTGGAATGCAGCTGATTGCGGAACTGCAGCAACGGCAACATCCAGTCCTCGCCACTGTTCACAAGACCTTCGATCGCTTTGTCATGCGTTACCACAGTGCACGTCCAGCATCCAAAGCGGGAGTTACCGCAGGATGGTGTATTGGTATCGATCACCAGTGGGCACTCGCCAGCATTGGAGTCTTTATACAACTCAAACAGTACTCGGTTAGAGCCGCCCCAAGGCCTGGCAGCGCTCATGAGATATTCCCAGACATCGTCGGCGTGCCATAGCTCAATCGGCATATAGGTATAGGCATTTGGCAGGGTGGTGTGGCGGCCCAACGCGGACCCATCGATTTTGTGGCGCGTTATCACCTGCGCCCGAGTGTTACTTTCTTCACGTCTCGAGCCGAGCACCACCACGACTTCACCGAAGCGGGCTACCTTGTCCTTGATAAACTCGCTCACTGGGTCGATTTTCATCCGCTCTGTGCACCAGCGAAACGCTTTGGTCGGAGCTGGATAGCCCTTACCCAGGAGGTTGGCCCAGAACGTTTCTCCAACTTTAGGGGTGACGGAATGGGCTGTCATCGGAATCTGATCTTCAACGGCTTGAGCGTTCACCGAATCAAGGACCTGGCGGATCATGTCGACTACAACGGGTGTTTCTACTCGAGTGTCGGAAGACACGACGTACACATGCTTGTGGCGTTCCTCGGGCGGCAACGTCTTCAGGGCATAGTAGGTGAGCGAAAGGATGACGGTCGAGTCCTTGCCGCCACTGAAGCCCACTACCCATGGGCGATCATCGGCTTTGTAGATGCTTTGAAGCTCACGGAC
Source organism: Pseudomonas cyclaminis (assembly GCF_015163715.1). Lineage (GTDB taxonomy): Bacteria > Pseudomonadota > Gammaproteobacteria > Pseudomonadales > Pseudomonadaceae > Aquipseudomonas > Aquipseudomonas cyclaminis. Next base: position 6,874 of record NZ_JADDUM010000225.1, on the reverse strand, counting down.
AGCATCCGCTAGCGGTCTTCCGGAGATGATCGCTTCTTGAACGAAGTCATCGTGTGAGGGATAGAGGAATTGATCATTACTCATTGTTGAGGAAACCTGTTTTCTAGCTCGCGTTCAACCGTGGAAAGAGGGACGCCAAGTTTTTTCTTGATAAGACTTGCTGTGAGCGCCACGTTCGTTGTGGCTTTAGAAATCCGGCCGTGAACCATGGCGCGACCTTCCCATTCCGGGTTTGATCGAGACCAATCGATGCTTCGGAGCTGGCTGATGGTGTTTATCCATTCAGACTCCTTGCGAATGATCAGGTCTGCGCCGACAAGTCCCATTGCTTGCAGCATCACGCCGTGGGCGTGAATGTAATTGTCCCGTAATTCGGACGTCGACAGCTCTTTGTTTTTTGCTCTGATCCAATCAGGCATCTGTAAGGAAACCTCTTCCCAGAACGATTTTGCGAGATCCCGCTCATTCTGCGCAATGAGATCGCCTTTCCCTTTTTTCAATAAGACGCGGGAGGCGTTTTTTATAGCGCTGAGGGTGAATAGCTTGGAGCTGCGGGGAGAGAGGCTAGATTTCTCAAGCTCTGTCATCCTGGAGAAAATTTCGACGTTCTTGGCCAGATACCTGGCCAGATCGGAAATTTGGTCTCGATGATCGTAAAGGGTGCTTATTGAATTACTCGGTCTGACGGCATGCTTGTTGAGATCAGCAAACATTTGTTGACTACGATTCAGACCCTCATCAATGAAAAAAAGCACTGGGATGTTGTCGTAGCCAAGTTCTGGATTTTCGCGAATGGCTTGCTCTATGGCCGCCCGACGGTGCTGACCGTCGTTGATTAGAATTTGAGCATCCATTGGTATGGTTAGCGTACCGATGCTTTGCTCTAGGCCGGTATCGGAAGCGGGATTAAATTGAACTACCCCGTCAACTGAAGCGGTGATGGCAGAGAGCGTGTAGTCGTCGCGATTGTTGAGTAAATACGCCGATATCTCAGGAACCCTCGCAAGGTTCAGGGTGCGCTGGGCGCGCAGGTCCGCTGGCACGTTTTCTTCATTGAAAAAGAATATTTTGGGCACAAGACGCATAGGGCACATTGCTATGTAGCATGGCCTGCCTGCTTGAATGCCTCTGACGCATGGGAAGGAGTGAAGATAGGTCGTCATGTGGTTGCATGTCTTTTTTCAGCAGGTACGTTATTTTGCATGTTTTTAACATACACGCAAGGCGACGTCATAATAATGGCCGGTTTGGTAATGTGTTTTAGGACGGCCGGTCAGCCAGTGAGCTAACGGTATCAGTGTGACTGAAGAGCATTATCCTAGAAACCAGACGGCCTGAACCCGATGCTAGGCCGCTAGCCATCATCAAGCGCGAGAAAAGGGTTGTTTGGTGGTAACGATGCTAGAAGTACAGTCGGCTCTGCAATCAGGTATCCCTTCAAAGTCGATTTCTTTCTAGGCCCTTGCACGTGGCATACCCAGATGTTCAATCCATCGTCACGTTTCCTGTGAGCCTTTAGTTTCTCGAACTGCTTCTGTACCCAACGCCATTCCTCCATCTCTTGGTCCGCACCTTGCGATATACCAGGAAACTCTTGCGCGTATCGTTGGAAGAGACCAGGCGTGACCAAGAATAAGGTACCACCCACCGTGTGGATTTTGGCCTTGCTATCATTGAGCATCAGCTTGTGGCTCAGGATGCCTTCCTTGACCCAATTCAGGAATGCCTGGCCTGGGTTATCCGATGGAGGCGTTGAGGTTTCGAGAGTGCTTTCTGCCGGCGCATTGCTGGTCTCAGAGTCTACCAACTCGAACATGTCCAGCAGCGTACCGAGGTAATCTGCATCTTCTAGTGCCAAGGTATCCGGCTGCGGTTGACTTTGACCTGATCTTGTACTGGCTGTCTCGGGCGTTGGTGTTGGTACCGGCGTGTCAGTTGAGTGGTCATAGGTCGCAATGCTCACCGTTCCGCTGAAAACCTCGGGCCGGTCTTCGTTACCCCAAATCAGTGCCGGTTGAAGGCGTAGAAAGGTGAAACTCTGCTGCCAGTTTCCTTGTGCCACAAGCGCGGTCCAGATGGCTTTGCCTTCCGGCGTGGACTCGACCAATCCATGTGACTGCAGCTCATCGAACACCGCGAGGTTGGACGAGGGAATGCCTTCAATCGCTTGCGACAGCAGATAGGCTCGCAGCTTGTCCGTGACCGTCTTGCTGACCAGCCAGAGCGCGTCCTGGGTCAGCCATCCCGCGGCCCCTGGCTGGTTGAGTTTCAGCTCGTGCTGAACCAGATGACGCAGTCCGCTGATCAAGTGATGTTGCAGCGAATGAGTCGGCGCTTGCAGCGCCTTGCTCGGGTTACCACCGATATTCTGTGCGGTGGAAATGCGGTCGGCCTGTATCACCAACTCACCGAGCACGCCGGCACGTTCGTACTGGCCCGCCAGGACGTACAGAAGACTGGCCCAAAGTGGCGGAAATCCACTGAGCCAATCGAGGATGGGGCGGTCGAGAATTTGGGTGTAGAGCAAGCCTGCGGCGGCGCCGTGCAGATGGTAGTCCCGACCTTTGAGGTAGCGAAAACGGTACGGCTGATCCAGTGGGCCCTGCCAGGGGTGCCAAGGACTGCCATCCTGACGTTCGACCTGCAGGTCCACGGCGATCTTGCCGATGTCATGCAGCAGCGCGCCATAGGCGATGCCAGCGGACCACGCTTCCGTCTGGGCCGCCTGGTCTTCGGGCGCAGCGCCGGTGGGAAGCAGATAGGATTGGCGCAGTTTCAAACTACAGGCGACCAGTTCCAGTCCATGGTCGAGCATACCGCCGAGATACGCATGATGATGTGTCTCGCTGGCTGGGAGTTGCTGGACCTGTTCGGCGTAGCGATGGATCGGATTTAAATAGAGCTGGATGAACTGCGCGTGGGAGAGGGCGGTGTACTGCCAGATGCGATCGAGCAACTGGCGGCGGTGCTCTGCGGCTAACAAGCTGAGGGCCGACTCGATGGGCAGGTAACCTTCGGCGACGCTCACGGTTGGTGGCGGAGGGGGCTTCTGCCTTTTGTGGCGAAACAGACTGAGCATCGTGACCTCCCGGAAGTGGCTGGTCAGTGGCCTTTTAGCCTTTTCGGATAGGGCTCTTACCCTTACCCCCCCATTCCTTTCTAACCTTTACCGTCCTTTTGGCTCGTGTCCCTTTGCGCGGCAATCGGAATATGGATACTGCTAGGCATCGTTTTGTTGTGGCTAGTACGGCAAAGACAAGAGTCGGTACACTGCGGTGCCTATTTTTGGGTCTTGCCATGAACCTCACTGACGCCACGCTCGTGCTGCTGCTCGCGGCACGTATCCATGGGACCGACGAAGCTGTCCGGGCCTCGGCGAAGAGCGTGGTCAAGAAGTTGCCGCGCGGTAAGCGTGATTTGATCTACAAGGTAATCGACAGCCGAAGTCCGCTTGAGCTGGTGGATTTTCTGGCGCAGAACCTTGATGAGTAATGACCGGCTGCGGGGATGTGCCCATCCCTGACTCTTTGAATTAAATCCAAGCGGCATTGGGTTTTATGAGCGCAGAAAAAAGGGCACAACTTGCGTTGGGCCCTTTGATGCGATTGCAGCGGTTAGGAATGATCAAACTCCATTATTCATGCATCGTGAGTCATCCATTACCATCTGCTTCCGTTGCCGCTCCAGGTGGAGTACGAACTCCGAGGCGTTTCGGGCCTGACCACTGGCGCGAAAGATCGCGCGTTTGTCAGCTTTGAGCAGGCCGAGCCAGGAGTCGATGTAGCCCTCGTGCCGCAGCTCCCCCTTTATACCGGCGTAGGCACATAAAAAAGCAGCGCCCATCTCTGCGATCAACTCCTCAAACGCGTAGCCTGGCGACCCGAACAGACAGGCAGAGGTCAGGCCTTCGCGCTGCAACCGAGCGTGATGCCCGGTCCAGTGCGTCAGCTCATGAAGTGCCGTGGCGTAGTACCCGCCTTCATCGTGAAACTGTGCTTTTGCCGGCAGTTGGATGAGATCCTTAATCGGGTGATAAAAGGCTTCGTCGGCGGGCCGATGAACGATGCGTGCACCTGAACTTAACAGCAGATTTTCCGCGGCGCTGTTGGGTTGGAAGGGAGTACTCTGTTCCGTCTCGAGCAACGTGTCATTGAGCATTTCGAGTCCCTCCGTTTGCTCGATATTGAACAGAGAATGCGTCCTGAGAATGCCGAAGTGAGCGACCTTAGGCTGACCGTTTTCATCGAGTACGGGTTGGCCTGACTCGGTCTGTTCCTCGCGCTCCATCGGCTTGTAGAGTACCGCCAGAGTGCTGTGCTCACCCTTACGAATGTGCCCGCCAGCTTTTTTGGTTTGATTGAAAGTCAGCCAACGATCTTGAGTGAACCCCTGCAACCTGGCCTCGGCCCAGAGCAGCGGTAAATTGATGCCCGAATACGGACGTCGCGTGATGGCGTTGACGGGGTAGGGTTGATGCCCGATGTGAGCGGAGCCACTTGAGGACCAGGGTTTGACCCAGGGTGCAACGCCTTGGTCTAACGCAGTAACGATTTTGTCAGTTACGTCTTGGTAGATATCACGCATGGCAATTTCCTCGAGAGAAAACGGGGGAACGCCGTGCCCGTCGGGGAGGTTTCCCCCGGTTGGGTGATGTGCTGGATTGATGCAGGTCTTGCATGTCGTTCGAATGTGGAGTTGAACATCGCTAATTGCGCTTAGCGCTGGTGTTCTCCTACAAGCGCTATCAGCAAGGCGCTAGGCTGACCCGGCTCTTGGAGTAGGCTCAGACTCAATTGAAGCAACGGCTCGTGGTCTAAGTGATAGGCTGTTTCAATATGCATTACCTCGAACAGCACGTAAGGCTTGTGTGGATAGGCCAGGTGGGCTTCGAAGGCTGCGCACAATACGTGGCTCAACCGATCGACCTGCAGCTTCTCAGCGTGATCGGATTGATCGAGCAGTACTGCGCGTTGCCACGCGCCAGGAGTGAACACGATGGGCAGCCGAAGGGTCTTCAGTGTTTCCGGTGTAAGTGAAGCGGGCATGGTATTTCTCCGTTTAAAATGCGAAGAAACCTGTCCCGTGCGGAGAAAGATTTCCCCGCAGTGGGTGGAAGAAAATCAAGAGGGCTTACCTCACGAGCAGAGCTCGAAAGGCCCTCATAAGAGCAGCAGGCGTTCATTACCGTAGAAACGGTCACCGTGCGAGCCACCGAACGCTAATCGCACTTGGGGGGGAACCATCATCGAAGTGACGTAGCCTTGAAGGTTCTGGCTACCTGGGAAAGTGCTGTCGATAACAGCGATCCGCACCTTGTATTTAGCCGGACGATTTATCTGGGTCAATCGCTGTAGAGACGATGTTTCGCAGAGCTTGTCTTCTGGCTTCCAATGAGGATTTTTCGACCAGGGAAACTGATAAACGGTCAGGCATGGGCCGTTTTCAGTAGTAGCCTATTCCTCTATGCTCAACCATGAAAACGCTCAGAAGAGGGCGAGACCATGCTGACTCAGCAACCTGTGCAGAATTCACGTGCCCACCGCTGGGCGTATGCCTGTGGTCTGTCGGTGAAGCGTAGTTACCGTAGGTTGAGAACTTTTGAATCCCACGTGGTTGAGCGTGCGGAGACCGCAGGTGTGCCCGCAGGTAAATTTCTTGTTCGCGGGAGTTTTTTGATTGCCAAACTGGCGTTGATCGGGGGATTGCTGTTTGTCAGTGTTTGGCTCGTTACTTTCATTGTGATTATGCTGGCTGTCATCACTTTGCTATGGCTCAGGACTTTTATTGGTGCCGATCACGAAGATAAAAATCCAGGGCCAGACTACCTAGGAGCTGATCTCTACATCGGCGACTTCGATGACAATGGGCATTACATAGGTGACAGCAAGTCATCTAATTGAGCGCTTAGCAGCACCCAATATTTGATCCGTACCTTTGCTCGCTGAATCACTTGCAGCTTTGCTACCGTTCGCCAACATGCCTTGAATCCCGTTGCCGACTGAATATCCTGCCCAGCTCATGGCGCCTAGAAATAGCATTGGCAGTACGATGAACATCGCCCCCATCACATACTCGATCACCTGCGCGGTGACAGTCCCATCCATGAAGCCGGATGTGGGCAGCGACAACAGTACCTGATTGGAAGCCGAAACCTGGTTATACAGGGTATCGAGCATGCTGGAGTCGACCCAGCGCGCCAGTTCCCACCAGAAGCTCAGCATGTGTAAGGTGAACAGCGCAAACGTCACCGTCATGACGGTCTTCAGCTGGTAAGTACTGATTAGCAGGATCAGCGGCAAGCTGATGATGACGCCCATGATCAGAAATGCCTGCACCATCGGCAAGGCTGCGCGTAGTGCATTCATTGCCGGGAAGTTGCTGAAAGAACCGAGGGCCAACCCGGTATTGGTGGCCAGGTTATTGAGCCCCTGATTGATCGAACCGCCACGAGCGCTGGAGCCGTAGTCCTGATACACCTGTCCGGGCGACATGGACATCGATTGCTGGCGCGGACTAACCAGCTCGCGAAGGGTGGCATCTTCGATCTCGTTGCTCGAACGCCCAGTCAACCAACCTTTCAACTGAGTCAGCAAAGAGGGATTAACCTGCTCGATCAAGCGTTCGCGTAGCCCGACACCACGGTCGCTCCACCACTGCTTACAGGTGGGGTAGCCCGCGCCATTCTCCAGCCGCGGCAAGGAAACATCGCGGTTGTCGTCATACGGCCAGCTGACTCTCGGTGTACGTGAGCGATCCGTATCGTAGTAGCCGGGTGTGTCGAGAAAATAGCTTGACCCGATCCACGCTGCGTCGTGGCTTTGTGCTTTGTCTAACTGCGGACGGTTGGTGAACAGCCGAGAACGGGAATAGCCGT
>NZ_JADDUM010000224.1 GCF_015163715.1 Pseudomonas cyclaminis | reverse complement strand
TACACGCCGGGGGGAGGTCGCCAGCAGCACGCCGGCGGTGCCTGCACCTGCCGCAAGCAGTTGCCCGGCCGCCAGCGGCCCGGCCACCGAGCCCAGTCGGCCGATGGCCACGGCCGCACCCACGCCGGTGGCACGCACCGCCGTTGGGTAGGCGGGCGGGGCGCTGGCGTACAGCACCAATTGCGCCGCCATCACAAACAATCCGGCGGCGAAGCCTGCGATGGCCATCGGCACGATGCCCACCGACAAACCGACACCGGCCAGCGCCGCGAGCAACCCGGCGTACACGAACAGCACCACTTTGAGCGCATTGCAACGGTCCAGCAGCACACCGCCCAGCAGTGAACCGAGGGCGCCGCCAATGTTGAAGAGCATCTGCACCATGCCCGCCTGGGGTTTGCTGAAACCCTGCTCCAGCAGCAACGAAGGCAGCCAGTTAAGCAGCATGTACATCACGGTCAGGGTGAAGAAATAACTGAGCCATAACGCCAAGGTGGTGCGGGCGCGACCTTCGCCGAACAGCGCCTGGCCCGTCGAAGGGCGGACGCCTTGGGTACGGTCGACCTGTTGGCGAAAGGCGCTGGATTCGGGCAGCAGCAGGATCATCAGCGGCACGGCCAGCAAAGGCGCGAGGCCGCCGATGATGAACGTGGTCTGCCAGTGCTCACTGGAAAACATCGCCACCACGGCGGCCAATGCGCCACCCAGCGGCACGCCGCAGTACATGACACTGATCGCGGTGCCGCGATTGCGCTCGCTCACTGCTTCGGCACACAGCGCAATCAGGTTGGGCAGCGCGGCGCCCAAGCCCAGGCCGGTCAGGAAGCGCACCAGCAACAGGCTTGAGTAGCTCTGCACAAATGCCGTGCTCAAGGAGAACAGCCCGAACAGCAGCACCGCGATCACCAGGATCTTCTTGCGGCCGATGCGGTCGGCGATCCAGCCGCCAAAAAAGGCCCCCGGCAGCAGGCCGATGATCCCGACACTGAAGACCCAGCCGAGCATTTTCGGATCCAGGGCAAAGCTGTGGCGCAGCCCGGCAGCGGTGGTGCCGGCCGCCTGCAGATCGAACCCCTCGATCAGCGCAACGATAAAACACAAAGCGATCGTCAGCGTCGAACGACGCGATGGACTGTTCATGGGCAAACCTCATTGTTGTTTTTGTTGTGGTGGCGAGCCTGACCGGCTGCTGGCAATTAAGATAACAAATATAACTATAAAAAGAACGGTGACGACCCCCTGCGCCAAATCATGGAGCAAGCCGTCTAATTCAGCGGTTTGGGATGGGGGCGGGTAGGCAATATGAAAATAGATAGGTTTATTAACGTTCGATTATCGGTCAGTAGCGGTTGACGAGGAGCTGCGGCTGTTTCCATTCTCTGTCCGCCAAGCCCATCGGGCCAAGTGTGCACCCCCCAAAAACAACAACAAAAAATGGACATCGAACATGCCAAACCTCCCCACGGACGCCGTCGCGGCCGCCTGCTGTGTATCGAACCGCACTCCACGCCTGCTCAGTGCACTGCTGATGCTCGGTGTGCTGCCCACTCAGCTGTGGGCGGCGGGCTTAATCGACGACAGCCATGGCACCCTGACGCTGCGCAATTACTACCTGGACCGTGACTACAAGGACGACGGCGCCAAGACCGCCGCACGGGAATGGGCCCAGGCGTTCATCCTCAACCTGGAGTCCGGGTACACCCCTGGCACCGTGGGTTTTGGCCTGGATGTGCGTGGGCTGATGGGGGTCAAGCTCGACTCGTCCCCAGACCGCAGCGGCACCGAGCTGTTGCCGGTGTCGGCCAGCGACAAGCGCGCCGCCGATGAATACTCGCGCCTGGCGCCCACGGCCAAATTGCGGTTTGCCCAAACCACCGTGAAGGCCGGTGACGTGTCGATCTTCCTGCCATTCGCCTTCGCCAGCCCGTCGCGCCTGCTGCCGCAGACCTTTCGAGGCGCCACGTTAAGCTCCAAGGATATCGACGGGCTGACCCTCAATACCGGCTATATCGACCGCATCAACAAGCGTGACTCCACCGACTACCAGGCCATGACCATCGCCTCGCCCAACCGGCGTTTCAACGCGACGGCGACCACCTCACACCTGGCTTACGTCGGCGGTGATTACCAGGTCAACAAAGACCTCAGCCTGCGCGCTTATCATGCCGAGGTAGCGGACCTCTACCAACAGGACACCCTGGCGTTGCTGCACAACCTGCCGGTGGGCGAGGGCGTTTTCACCAGCGACCTGCGCAGTTTTTTCAGTCGCGAAGACGGCAGCGCCAAGGCGGGCAATGTAGATAACCGCAACCTCTCGGCACTGTTCGGCTACCGCTTCGGTGGGCATCGCGTCAGCCTGGGCTACATGCATTCCAGCGGGGACACGGCCACACCGTACATCTCCGGCACCGAGCTGATGGGCATGAGCGAACTGACCATGAGTTCGGATTTTCTCAACGCCAAGGAGCGCACCTGGCAGGCCATCTACGACTATGACTTTGTGGCCTCGGGGGTGCCGGGGCTGAAGGGGCGTCTGCGTTATGTGCGCGGCGATAACATCGAGCTGGCGGCGTTCAATGCCGAGGATCGCAAGGAGCGCGAGTTCCAGATGGAGTTGGGCTACGTGATCCAGAGTGGCCCGCTGAAGAACGTCGGGCTGATGGCGCGCAAGTCGATCTACCGCAACGATTTCCCTGGCGGCGCGGCGTTTCGCGATGAGAACCAGACCCGCTTCCTGGTGCTCTACACCGTGGCGCTGTGGTAGGTCGCGGGATCAGTCCTGATAGACCTTCTTGAGCAAGCGCAGCAGCTCTGCACGTTCCTCGACGTCCAGGGCTGCGGTGGCGTCCAGGTCGCTTTGCGCGGCGATGTCCTTGAGGGACTTGAGCAGGGCTTCGCCCGGTTTGCTCAGGAAGATTCCATAAGAGCGCTTGTCCGGTTTGCAGCGCACGCGCACGGCGAGGGCGCGGCTTTCCAGCTTGTTCAGCAACGGCACCACCTGGGGCGGTTCGATGGCCAGGGCGCGGGCGAGGTCGGCCTGCATCAGGCCAGGGTTCTGCTCAATGATCGCCAGGGCCGAGAACTGCGCGGGGCGCAGGTCGTGGTCGGACAGTCGGCCGATCAGGTTCTGGAACAGCTTGAGCTGGGCGCGGCGCATGGCATAACCGATCAGATCGTCCAGGGCCGAATCCAGCGGCGGCTGTACCTCGTCATTGTCGGGCAGGGCGTGGCTGGTGGCGGCGATGTTGGAAGGCTTGGCCATTGGCAGTGCAATCCTCGGAGGGTGGCGGTTAAGAAGGCTATCTAGTTTGCCGGGGTTGGCGCGCTGTGGCTATGCCGGTTTTTTCACAGTCGTTAAATATTGGTTACGCTGATTAATAGTTAATTGACATAACTATATTTGCGGTTTAATTTCGAATCATCTTCAAACCCAGAACAAGAGCACACCGCCATGAGCAATTACGAAGGCCGTTGGACCACCGTCAAGGTTGAGATCGAGGAAGGCATCGCCTGGGTCATTCTCAATCGCCCGGAAAAACGCAACGCGATGAGCCCGACCCTCAACCGGGAAATGATCGACGTGCTGGAAACCCTGGAACAGGATCCCGCCGCCGGTGTGCTGGTGCTGACCGGCGCCGGTGAAGCCTGGACGGCTGGCATGGACCTCAAGGAATATTTCCGCGAAGTGGACGCCGGCCCGGAAATCCTCCAGGAGAAAATCCGCCGCGAAGCCTCGCAATGGCAATGGAAGCTGCTGCGCATGTACGCCAAGCCGACCATCGCCATGGTCAATGGCTGGTGCTTCGGCGGCGGCTTCAGCCCGCTGGTGGCGTGCGACCTGGCGATCTGCGCCGACGAAGCCACCTTCGGCCTCTCGGAAATCAACTGGGGCATCCCGCCGGGCAACCTGGTGAGCAAGGCCATGGCCGACACCGTGGGCCACCGCCAATCGCTTTACTACATCATGACCGGCAAGACCTTCGGCGGGCAGAAAGCCGCTGAAATGGGCCTGGTCAACGAAAGCGTGCCCCTGGCGCAACTGCGCGAAGTCACCATTGAGCTGGCGCGCAATCTGCTGGAGAAAAACCCGGTGGTGCTGCGTGCCGCCAAGCATGGCTTCAAGCGCTGCCGCGAGCTGACCTGGGAGCAGAACGAGGATTACCTCTACGCCAAGCTCGACCAATCGCGCTTGCTCGACACCGAAGGCGGTCGCGAACAGGGCATGAAGCAATTCCTCGACGACAAGAGCATCAAGCCTGGCCTGCAGGCGTATAAACGCTGAAGGACGCGGCCTGCGGGCCGCACCGTTTTACCCTGCTTGAACGTATTCCCGATAAAGACAATAAAGAGGAATCACCATGCTGGACGTGCCCCTGTTGATTGGCGGCCAGTCGTGCCCCGCACGCGACGGCCGAACCTTCGAGCGTCGCAACCCGGTGACCGGTGAAGTGGTCTCGCGAGTCGCCGCCGCCACCCTGGAAGATGCCGACGCCGCCGTGGCCGCTGCCCAGGCCGCGTTCCCCGCCTGGGCCGCGCTGGCGCCCAACGAACGCCGCACTCGGCTGCTCAAGGCAGCCGAGCAGTTGCAGGCGCGCAGCGACGAATTTATCGCGGCCGCCGGCGAGACCGGCGCCATGGCCAACTGGTATGGCTTCAACGTGCGCCTGGCGGCCAATATCCTGCGTGAAGCGGCGTCGATGACCACCCAGATCACCGGCGATGTCATCCCCTCCGATGTGCCCGGCAGCTTCGCCATGGCCCTGCGTCAGCCCTGCGGCGTGGTGCTGGGCATTGCGCCGTGGAATGCCCCGGTGATCCTCGCCACCCGCGCCATTGCCATGCCGCTCGCCTGCGGCAATACCGTGGTGCTCAAGGCCTCGGAGCTGAGCCCGGCAGTGCACCGCCTGATCGGCCAGGTCTTGCAGGACGCCGGCCTGGGAGACGGCGTGGTCAACGTCATCAGCAACGCCCCGGCGGATGCGGCGGCGATTGTCGAACGGCTGATCGCCAACCCGGCCGTACGCCGGGTCAATTTTACCGGTTCGACCCATGTGGGGCGGATTGTCGGCGAACTCTCGGCGCGCCATCTCAAGCCAGCGTTGTTGGAGTTGGGCGGCAAGGCGCCGCTGCTGGTGCTGGATGACGCCGACCTTGACGCCGCCGTTGCGGCCGCTGCCTTTGGTGCCTATTTCAATCAGGGGCAGATCTGCATGTCCACCGAGCGCCTGATTGTCGATGCCAAGGTTGCCGATGCTTTTGTTGCCAAGCTGGCGGCCAAGGTGGCGACCCTGCGCGCCGGCGACCCCGCTGCGACGGATTCGGTGCTGGGTTCCCTGGTCGATGCCAGCGCCGGTACACGCATCAAAGCGCTGATCGACGATGCGCTGGGCAAGGGCGCACGGCTAGTGGCGGGCGGTCAATTGGACGGCAGCATCCTGCAACCGACGCTGATCGATGGCGTTACCGAAGACATGCGCTTGTACCGCGAAGAGTCTTTCGGCCCGGTGGCGGTCTTGCTGCGTGGTGACGGCGACGAAGCGTTGCTGCGCCTGGCCAACGACTCGGAGTTCGGCCTGTCGGCGGCGATTTTCAGCCGTGACACCGGCCGCGCCCTGGCCCTGGCACAGCGGGTGGAATCGGGCATTTGCCATATCAACGGCCCGACCGTGCATGACGAAGCGCAGATGCCCTTCGGCGGGGTCAAGTCCAGCGGCTATGGCAGCTTTGGGGGCAAGGCCTCCATCGAACACTTCACGCAATTGCGCTGGGTGACCTTGCAGAACGGGCCACGGCACTACCCGATCTGAGCAGTCGCCGCGACATAACAATAACGAGGCGGCGTTGATCCGCCTTGATGGAGGACATCCTTGTGAGTTCCGAATCCAGACCGCAACCCCAGCCCGCACCGCGATACCGCGAGGTCGCCATCGGCCACGCACCGGTGGCGGTCACTGAAGA
>NZ_JADDUM010000223.1 GCF_015163715.1 Pseudomonas cyclaminis | reverse complement strand
CCCTCCCACATTGATCCAGCTTCAACTGGTAGATTATGCAAGCCCAATAACAATAAAAAACGCAGGTCACCCTATGGCCGAACCCTTGGCGCACGACACCATCATCCAGGACTCCTGCGCCGTTGCCGCGCCTTTGGCCTGGACCACCAGAGCACGCCCAGCTTCGATCAACTGCCGGCCGACGGCATCAGCCAACTGCTGGAAAGCCAGCATTCCCTGGTGCAGACCACCCACCAGGAAGTCCTGCCCTACTACGAGAACATCCTCAGTAATTCCAATTGCCTGATCATGCTGGCCGACAACCAAGGCCAGGTGCTGACCTCGTGGGGCACCCAACGGTTTATCGAGCCCAAGCTGGCCCGTGGATTCAGCGCCGGTGCCAGTTGGAAGGAACGCTCCAGCGGTACCAATGCCATCGGCACCGCGCTGGCCTGTGCCCAGGCGGTGCATATCGAACACGATGAACACTTCCTCAAGGCCAATCGTTTCATGACAGGTTCAGCAGCGCCGATCTTCGATGCCCAGCGCGAAATCATTGCGGTGCTGGATGTGTCCAGCGACAGCTACCTGCCGCCCTCTCACACCTTGGGCATGGTCAAGATGATGAGTCAGACCGTGGAGAACCGTCTGATCCTCAACCTGTTTCGCGGCGAACATTTCCAACTGACCTTCAACACCGGCCTGAGCAACCTGGACAGCCAGTGGGCGGGCCTGCTGATCTTTGATGACAGCGGCCAGGTGCTGTCGGCCAACCGCCGCGCCGATAACCTGCTGGGTATCAGCCTGTCACGGGTGATGATAGACAGTTTGTTCAAAGTGTCGCTGCTGGAACTGCTCAACCAGCCGGAGGGCTTGCCGTTTTCGTTGCAGGCGGCGGGACGCAATCGGTTTCAGTGCCTATTGAAACGCCCCAAGCAGATGCCGGTGCAAGCGCGGGTGTTCAGCGAGCCGGTTATTTCGAAGCCGGCAGCCATTGGCCTCAAGACCCTGCATTTTGGCGATATGCGCGTGGAGAAAGCCGTGCGCCAGGCCGAGCGGTTGCTGGAAAAAGACATCCCGCTGCTGATCCACGGTGAAACCGGCGTGGGCAAAGAGGTTTTCGTCAAAGCCCTGCACCAGGCCAGTTCCCGCAGCCAGAAGGCGTTTATCGCGGTGAACTGTGCGGCGATTCCCGCTGAGCTGGTGGAATCGGAGCTGTTCGGCTACGAAAAAGGCGCGTTCACCGGCGCCAATCAGAAAGGCAGCATCGGCCTGATCCGCAAGGCCGATAAGGGCACGCTGTTTCTCGATGAGATCGGCGATATGCCGCTGCCGACC
>NZ_JADDUM010000222.1 GCF_015163715.1 Pseudomonas cyclaminis | reverse complement strand
GCCGCTGCCGACCACTGAGTACCTGGACGACAGCATTGATCTGACCCAGCGTTTGAAGGCGGTAGGCGGCAATATCTCCCACTTGGCGCGGGAGCTGGGGGTGAGCCGCAACACGTTGTACAAACGCCTGCGCCAAGGCAACGACTGCCCCCCGTAGCTGCCGAGCGCAAGCGAGCTGCGTTGGCGCCTGCGCAGATCGCAGGGTGTCAATACGTCCGCTACGGCAGGCTCAGCGCGGCTTGACCACCACCAGCAAGTCGGTGAAGTACTCCACCTGGATCGGCAGGTTGTCCGCCAAGGTCGACAAGGCCGCTGCCGTGTCGTCCAGCTTGAATACGCCGGACACGCGCAGGCCGCGCAGGGCCTGTGGGTCGAAGCGGACCATGCCGTGGCGGTAGCTGGCCAGGGTTTGCAGCACTTCACTCAGGGGCTGGTCGTTGACGGTCAGCAGGCCACGCGTCCAGGCGTCCGGGTCGGCATTGCCGACCGTTTGCGCGGGCGTTGCGCGCCCATGGTCGAGGACGGAACGCTGGCCGGCGCTGACCTTGACGCCCTCCTCTGCCTTACCTTTGACCGCCACGGTGGACTCGATCACCGTTACCACTGTCGTGCCGTCCGGCGCACGCTTGACCAGGTAACGGGTACCCAGTGCGGTCGCCGTGCCTTGGTCGGTGCGCACCACGAACGGCCGCTGCGCATCTTTGGCCACGTCTACCCACAGCTCGCCTTGCAGCAGTTCGATCACCCGTTGGTGGCCGTCGAATTTCACGTCCACCGCCGAGTTGCTGTTGAGCTGCAACTGGCTGCCGTCTTCGAGGGCGATCTGGCGACGTTCGCCGACGCCGGTACGCTGGTCGGCCATCCACACCGGCAGGTGCTCCAGGCTCAGCCAACCGCACAGCGCGATACCGAGCACACCCAGCAGCTGTGCGCCGCATGCCCGTTGCGGGGCAAATGCGCGATTCAGGGCGCGGCGCGCCGGTTGTGCGGGCACGCTGTCGAGGCTGCCCCATAACGCACGCATACGGTCGATGGCCACGGCATGGCGCGGGTCGGCCTCGCACCAGGTGTTGAAGGCCTGACGGTCGGCGTCGGTGACGTCTTCGTCGTGCAGGCGTGTCAGCCAATTCGCTGCTTGCTGGATGATCTGTTCGGAGTTCATGACAGTGGGTCGGCCGCGTGCAGGCTGTGATAGCAGTGCACCAGGGCGCTGGAGATGTAGTTTTTGACGGTGCTGGGGGACACTTCCAGACGCACGGCGATTTCGCTGTAGGTCAGGCCGTCGAGGCGACTCAACAAGAACGCCTCGCGGGCCTTGGGCGGTAAGCCGGCGAGCATTTCAGCAATGCGTTCCAAGGCTTGCAGGGCAACGTGGATCGCCGCCGGGTCGGGCATGCCGGCGTCTTCACACTGGATGACCAGCGCCTGCATGTAGGCTTTTTCGATACGGCGACGACGGGCACCGTCGATGAGCAAGCGTCCCGCCGTGGTGGCCAGGAAGGCACGGGGTTCCTTGATCGCGTGCGGCTCAGCCAGCATCAATACACGGATGAAGGCGTCGTGGGCCAGGTCGGCGGCGTGCTGGGAGCACCCGAGTTTCCTGCGCAGCCAGCCATGCAACCAGCCGTGGTGCTCGCGGTACATCGCCGTTAGGATTTTCTGACGTGCTGAGTCGCCCAGCGCGGCCGGAATGTCATGCATGCGCAAAAACTTCTCAAATGGGAAATATTACCAATTGCGCGAACAATGCCAGTAAAACGATGTCGGGGCAAGGGGCCCCATTCTCTAAAACCGCCCCTCCCTCAGCGCCAACTCCACGACACACCCGTGTAGATGCCACGGCCATCCGCCGGGGTAGAACGCGCAGCATCCACGCCTTTGTCGTCATAGCCCGGCGTGACGGTGTTGGCGTAACGGCGGTTGGTGAGGTTGCGCAGGTCGACCCAGGCTTGCCAGTCCTGCTTGGGCGCGTCGTAGCCGAACGTTGCGCCAACAATCGTATAGGCCGCGGCGTAGTAGGAGTTGGCGTAGTCCACCGCCACTGTTGATGAATGCTCGGTGTTAACGCTGGTGTAGAAACCGGTCGGGTGGCTGTAGCGCAGTTGCGCCTGGTAGTAGTGCTTGGGGATGCCCGGCAAGGTGTTACCACCGAAACGGTCGTCGTCGCGGTAGTGGAAGTCGCTGAAGGTGTAGGCCTGGCGCAGGTCGAGCTTGCCGCTGTGGCCGCCGTCCCACAGTGGGCTGAGCAGGCCCAGTTCCACGCCCTGGTGCACGGTGGGGCTGGCGTTGGATTCGGCGACGATGGCATTGCTGGTAGAGGTCTGGGCCTGGGTTTCCACGGTGAGCAATTCGTGGCGCACCTCGGAGCGGTACAGCGCCAGGTCCCACTGGCCGAGCCATGCGTCCCCGCGACCGCCGACTTCCAGGGTGGTGGCGGTCTGGTTTTTCAGGCTGACGCCTTCACGCGCCATGCCTTTGGCAGGACCGCTCGTAAAGTATTTGTTGGAACCCCAGATCATCGACCACGCGTGCGGCGGCTCGACCGAGCGACTGAGGTTGCCGTACACCTGCAATTGCGGGTTGAAGTCATAACGCAGGCCGATGCGCGGCGCGTAGTCCCAATCGTGCTGGCTGAGCGGCGCCTGTCCCTCTGGATAGGTGACCTCGGTTTCGCGGCGGGTGTAGATGGCGGCCAGGCCGGTGGTCAGCCACAGGTCCGGCACCAGTTCCAGGTCGTTGCCGATGTGCAGCACGGTGTCGGAGCCCAGATAGCTGTAATCGCGGGTCTTGGTGCCGGGGGCATAAATGGCCGTGTTACCGGTGGGAATGCGCACGTATTCGGCGCCGCCATTGTTGGGCATCGCCTGGGTGGTGCGCAGGCCGAGGGTGGTTTTGCTGTCGTGGCCGAACACCGTGTCCTGGCGGATGTAGTTGAGGGTGCCGCTGACGTCGGTGTAGGCGACTTTCAGGCGGATAGTGCCCTCGCGCAGGTCCATCGGGTAATCGTGATACGCCAGGCCGACTTCAAGGCGGGAGTTGTCGTCCAATTGCAGGGTGGTCTTGTTGGCGATCCAGGTCGAGCCAGGTTGCAGGCGCTTGGAATCGCGGGCAGCGTTGAGGCTATTGGCAGCCCGTGGGTCGTGGCTGATCTGAGCGCGGGTGAGTTTGCCGGGAGTGTCGTTGGTGGTTTCGCGATAACGGAAATAGAAGCGGGTTTCCAGGTTCGGGTTGAAGCGGTAGCCAAAGTTGGCGGCCACGCCCTTGCCCGTGGCCGCGCTCTGGCGCTGGTAGCCGTCGGATTGCGAGTCGGTGAGGCTGATGTAGTAGTCGGCGTCGCCCAGCACCTGGCCCGAACTGATCTCGCGCTGAGCATAGCCACGACTGCCCGCCTCATAGCGCACTTGCAGCTTGGGGGCGTCGTAGCCCGTTCGCGTGACGTAGTTGACCGCGCCACCGAGGGCCAGGGCACCCTGATCAAAACCGTTGGCGCCGCGTAACACCTCGACCCGGCTTTGCCACAGCGGGTCCTTGAGTTCATAAGGCGTGCCGCCGGGGCCGGTCAGCGGCAGGCCATCGAACATTTCGTAAAGCCCCGACGCATGGGAGCCAGGGCTGCGGTTGAGGCCCGAGCCGCGAATGGACAACTTCACCCCTTCGTTGTTCGCCGCCTTGGCGTAAACCCCCGGCTGGTACTTGAACACATCTTCGTTGGTGCTCACCCGCCCCTGCTGTACGCCGCTCATGTCAATGTAGTTGGTCGCGCCGGACACGCTCTTGAGCTGCGCCTGGGCCATTTCGCCCGCACTGGCTTCAGCCGTGGTGACTTCGACCGGAGCCAGTTGCAGGTCTTCGGCGTGCACCAGCGAGCTTAAGGTCAAGGCGGCAAACAGGAATGGAGGTTGGCGCAGCAGCATGGGCGAGTCCTTGGAATTCGGGGGCGTGAACGGCAGGGCCATCACGCGAACAGTGATGGGAAGCCAACGATGCCCAGCAAGTCACGCCTTATTAACGGACCAGACCCTTCCCACGACAGTGTCGGACCGGTTTTATTTACTAAGTCCAAAATCGAATTAACACATGCAAACTCAGTATTTAAAGAAATAACCAACACCCATTACTGTGGAGCCACTGAGTCACACACGAGATCGCCCCCCATGCCAGCATCCGCCACCGTCATCGACTTTTCCCTCCACCGCAAACGCGCCAGGCCCGCGCAGCGGCTGAGTTGATGTGGGCGATGTACGCGGCTCGCGCAGGGCTGGCGGTGTTTACCACCCAGGCTGCGATGTCCAGCGATACCCGCCGGGCGTAGGCCGATGAATTTTTTGCATGTGCTTCCCGAACCGCCCGCGCCCCCGCCCAAACCCACGACCGACGACGATGTCATCAGCCTGTGCGTTGCACATAACCTGCAACGTCTGCGCAGCAAACGGAATTTGTCATTGGACGGGCTGGCCCGTGCCTGCGGCGTGAGCCGGGCGATGCTGGCGCAGATCGAATCCGGGCGCAGCGTGCCGTCGATCAAGGTGCTGTGCAAGATCGCCAAGGGGCTGAAGGTGTCGGTGGCGGCGTTCCTGGAAGACCGCGCGTTCGAAGGCGTCGAGGTGTTGCCGGCACAACAGAGCAAACGCCTGGTGAGTGCCGATGGCGCGTTTATCAGCCGTGCGTTGTTCCCCTACGATACGGCGCGCCAGTCGGAGTTCTACGAGATCCGCCTGCGAGCCCTGGGTGAGGAGGTATCTGCCGGCCACGGCCCCGGCATCCAGGAAAACCTGGTGGTGGCCCAAGGCGTATTGGAAGTCAGCGTCAATGACGAGCGCTATTTGCTGTCGACCGGCGATTCGATTCTGTTCTACGCCGACCAGCCGCACCGCTATCGCAACCCGGCGGACAGTGAGGCGGTGGCGTTCCTGGTGATCACCTACCCAGAACGGCTGGACTGAATGCAAAACGCCCCGACTAATCGGGGCGTTTTTTATTGCGCGGGACCTGTCAGCAGGTGCAGCACATCATCGGCATGCCGTTGCAGCTCATCATCATCGGCATGGCGCAGTCGTTCATCATTTTGTTCATCAGCATGCAGCAATTGTTCATCATGGCCATGCTCATGCCTGGCATCGGCATCATTTTGCACATCATGGCGTCGGCCATCATGGTGCATTCCATCACACACTTCATCATCGGCATCGGCATGCCCGTCATCGGCATCATGTTCATGCCGGTCATCATGGCCATGGCGTCGGCCGACAGGCACATCATCGACATATTGGCGCACTGCATCATCATCGGCATGCCGCAGTTCATCATCATCGCCATCATCTCGGCGTTAGTCTTGAACTGAGCCATGTCCATGCCGGCGGCAGGCTTCATGGTGCACATCATCGCGTCACCGGCCATCTCGCACTTCATGGTCGCCATCATCATCGGCATGCCCATCATGGGCATCATTGGCACGGCGGTGTTCATCGGCATCTGCATTGCGTTCATCATGTTCGAAACTCCGTAATCGACAGGAAATGGCTAAGTTCTGGCGCCGATTCTAGAGATGCCTGGGGTCTGCACAAGACGACGGCCGAGCAGCAGGAATGGGTGTTGTGCAGCCGCTTAGTCGATCGCAACAGCGAGGAATGATGTGATGACCGTTGTTTCGCTGCAATAACGCCGACAGACGCAATCAAAGCGTCGAAACGGCTGTGATGGATATTCGACCCAGGAATACCCACCAACCTTAAGGAAATAAACGATCTAACGCTGGCTCAGATAGCCCGAAGTCAGGCCCTGCTGTACTGCAATTCCAGAGTGGTGCTGATCAGCCGGGTGAAAATCGTGAGTATCTCGACCATTTGCGGGTTCTCGAGCTTTTTCGGCAACACGTCCAAGGCGCACAAGGTGCCGAAGACGCTGCCGTCGGAGAAGACAATCGGCAGGGAGATGTAGCTTTCGAAGCCATGTTTCCTGGGCAAAGGATTTTGCCAGAACACCGGATCCTTGCTGGCGTGTTCGATAATGATGGGCTTGGGATTGGCCCGCAGACCGTTGCACAGCGTGGCTTCAAGCTGCAATTGAGAGCCGACCTCCACGCCGAAATGCAGCTCGTCGTACACCGCGCAGGCCACCCAGTGGGTGTCGGTCATCTTCGAAATCGCCGAGAAGCGCATATCCGTAAGACGCGTGGTCAGGCGCAGGATATTGGACGCTGTTTCTATCTCGGCGATGACGGCCAACTCTTCAGGGGTTAATGATTTGATAGCACTCTCCTGATTCTCAAATAACAACCAAGCAGCCCTATGCCCGGGCTATTGCAGCTCGTTCGCAAAACGCCCCACTGCGTTCACCACCTGCTTGGCGCCACCCTGGATCTCGGTGATGACGGCGCCAGCCTGGTTGGCCAGTGTCAAGCCTTGCTCAGCCTGCTCACGACTGCTGAACATCTCGGTAATGGCTTCGTCGGCAAGGCGCTGGTTTTGTTGAACCACGCTGACAATTTCTTCGGTTGCCGTGCTGGTACGGCTGGCCAATTGCCTTACTTCATCCGCTACCACCGCAAATCCACGGCCCTGTTCACCCGCTCGGGCGGCCTCAATGGCGGCATTGAGCGCAAGCAGATTGGTTTGCGCGGCAATGCCGCCGATGGTCTGCACAATGGCACTGATCAATAACGACTGTTTGCCCAGCGCCTCAATGCTGCCGGTGGCGGATTGCATCTGCAGGGCAATGTTTTGCATGGTCTGCACGGTGTTTTGCACAACCGCCGCGCCGCGTTCAGCCGTGACGTCGGTTTGCAACGACACCTCGTAGGCCACGCCGGCGGCGGCCTTGACCTCGGACTCGCGCAAGACCTGGTCGGTGACCACGCTGGCAAACTTGACCACTTTGCACAGCTTGCCCTCGGCGTCGTGCACCGGGTTGTAGGTGGCTTCGAGCCAGACCTCGTTGCCGCGGCTGTCCACACGCTTGAAGCGGCTGGCGACAAATTCGCCGCGATTGAGGGTTTGCCAGAACGCGGCGTATCCGCTCGAAGCGGCCTCCTGCGCGGTGCAAAACAGACTGTGCTTTTTGCCGACGATCTGATCGAGTGTATAGCCCATGGCGTCGAGAAACTGGGTATTGGCGGTGACCACCGTCCCATCCAATTTGAACTGAATCACGGCCGTCGAGCGTATCAACGCGTTGATAAACGCCTCGTTTTCCTTGGCTTGCTCAATGGCGCGACTGACCTCAATGCCGTAGCCCTGGATCTGCGACAGTTGGCCGTCACGGCCTTTGACTGGGCACCAGGTGAGATTGATCCAGGCCAGGCTGCCGTCACTGCGCAGGAAACGGTAATCGTCGCTCACCGGTTCGGAGCGGGCGACTGCTGCGTTGAAATCATGGAAACAGGGTAAATCCCTGACGTAAGGCGGAACAATTTCACTCAAGAGACGGCCCTGCAACTGCTCGCAGGAGTAACCCAGAGCCCGGGCAAAATCCTCGTTGACGGCAGTGAGCCGCATGTCGGCATCCAGGCATATGGAGAGCATGCCACGGTCATACTGCGTAACAAGCTGTCGCAATTGGAAAAGCTCGTCGTCCCGGTCCTGCAGATCCTTCTTCAAGCGGCGGTTGAACATGGCGGCGTCCCTGAGTTAGTCATCACTGCATCGGCCATGGGGCCTGCGGCTTAAGCATAGGCCGACGAACAGTCAGTTGCCCCCTCAGTTGTCTCGCAAAACAAAAATGGATCTAACCGGCAGGCCGATCCAGTGTCTGCATCAGATCGTCCGCCTCGGAGCCCACCGGAAACCTGAAACCGTACATCTGATCAGCCGCCAGTATTTCCCTAAGGGCCTCGACGAACTGCGCCTCGGTGGGTGAATCACGCAGCAGTTTGTGCGCCGGTAATAACAGCTCGGCAGGAACCCCCTCGACACTCGCGGCGTCGATAACGGCAAAGAGGATAAAGCGCAGGCGTATCTCGCGGTCCGTCGGCCACACCGTTTTTCGCTTGCCCAAGGTAGGGCCTCACTTTTTCGGAAAAGTCCGAGGCTATTGCCGACGTCGGGGCGTTTCAAGCACAGGGGTGCAACATAGGCCACTTCCTACATCGAAAAGAGAAAAGCCGTACGCGCCAGCCGATCATTGCACCGGCAGGAAATTCATCAGCAACAAACTTTGCGCATAGTTGAGCCCGATACGCCGATACCGCTCATCCAGCATCTGGGTCAGCAGGTCAAGCCGCGCCACAATCTTGCCAAACTCCACGGCAAAACTGAGGTTGCTGCCCTCCTCCGAGATCTCATTGGAAAACAGCAACAACACGCCATTCGCATCCTGACGCTTGCTCAGCAGCCAAGTGGCCTTCTCGATGTTGCGCGCGGCATTGCTGACGAACTGCGGGTTGATCGAGTCGGTCATGTAGAACTCAGTGCGCCCGCCGTGAGCGGTCACCAACATGCTGCCGATCGCGTAGATAAAAGCGCCCACCCGGTCGCCCTGGAACTCCGGACTCAAGGAGTAACTCAACGCCGCCAGGTCGCGACGCTCCCCCAGGGCAGGCAGCGGTCGACGCTGCTCGATCGCCTGGCGAATTTCCCGCTCGGCACTCACCGCATCCGGATAACCCGACTGCCGCCACTGGCTGGGGTTGCGCAGGTATAGCTTGCTCATCAGCAGATACAGGCTTTGCAGATTGTCGCGCATGCCCAGGGTGGCCATGCGATCGACACTGGTCTGAAAGAACTCATCGGGCTTGCCATTGGTGAACTGCCTGGCAATGTCCTGCCCCTGTTGCTGGGTGCAACCTGCCGCGCCGAATATCAACATCGCAGCCAACAGCAGCGGCCAGCGTATGCGACGAATGTTTGAAAGAGGAAACGTGCGAACCATCGGCACCCGATCTTGTTCTTCTGCCCTCGCGGGGAATCGGCGGGGCTGGGACAAAGATAGAGCAGAGAAATCAAAAAAAGTGCGACGGGTATCGGCAGATTGTCACGAGACCCGCATGCCAGAGCGTTTCGTGACGAATTCGTTTCAGGGTCTATACTTTCTGGAGCAGTTGCGTGTGTTGTTGGCGAGCCAGGGTGGCATTTCAACCTTCGAGCGGCCTGGCGCGTGTATGCACATCGCCTACGGCACTACCACCAGCAACTGCAAACGAGGTGACGGCGATGAAACATCCAATTCGAGCACAAATGTTTGCCCAGGTGATCTGCCTGCTTTCGGTGGCCCAGCTTTTTTGCTGATTGAGATGAGAAACGGCCTTTAACATTGGCTGCGGGAGTGGCACGGCGAGGTATTGCCCATCGGACTGCCAAACCCCATAAACCAGGGATTCGAACCCTGGGAACGCTATTAACGTTCGCCGGTTTTCCAGACCGCCGAAGGCCTTCGGCGTTCCTTTACTCGCAGCTACCAACCAAGCTACAGGCCGCATACTGCAAGGGGTGCGGTTTTAGTTTGGGAACTGTTCCCCCCCAGCGTCCTGCCGATCGAATACAAACCAGAATATGCTTCACCGCTGCATGCAATCTAAGGAACGTCTTATATTCCCAGCATCGCTTTACCGTCAATATGCCCGCTGAATTTTTCAGCGCAGATAAATATGAACTATATTGACGTTTTAAAAAAAAATCTGCAGGTGGCGCTTACTGTTTAATACCACAGCCGCGATAGCCTTAGCGTATTCATCGGGCACTTTAGCTGCGAACTGCGCATTCACCAGTGGGTTTAGTGAATTCACAGCCAACTTTGGGAGTAAGCCAATTAACTTGACGATTCCTAAGGATGCTCCTATCGGCACCATTGTTTATCAGGAAACTATAACATCGCCACAGAAAGGCTTTCAATGCAGTGCAGACAGCCCCTTTGTCTTTGCTCTCAACCCAGCATTCGGTAGCGTCACCACGGGCAAAATTTTTCCCTTGGGCAAAACAGGCCTCTCCCTCCAAATCAAGTATGAAGACTTCGGATATCTTTCAGCGGATTATGTGCTGGCCGGGAAAGTGTATCTCGACCCTCCCAGGAGCTACACCATTGAAGTTACAAAAACCAGCGAGCAACCCGCGCAAAATGTCGTCCCCGCTGGTCTCTTGGGAACACATAAATGGGGAAACCTGGTCCTCGTAAAGCTGAACCTGCTGAATCCAATCGTATTGAATTCCGCTTCCTGCCAAACCCCCGATGTTTCGGTTCAAATGGGGGACGACTATCAATTGCATGAGTTCAGAAACGTGGGTGATACGCCCCGTACAATCAAATTCAATATTGGGCTCAATCAATGCCAGACGGGCATCCAGAAGGTCACCTACTCGCTCACCGCTACTTCTCAAGTCATCGACCAGCAGAATGGCGTAGTAGCACTGAACTCCAGTTCAACGGCAAAAGGAATCGGCTTGAAATTAATGAATGACGCAGGTCAACCGATCGCCCTAGGCACTACTTACCCATTCAGCGGGTTCACCACAACCGGGACAAACTTCAAGATCCCGCTATCCGCTGCTTACTACCGCCTGGCAGACAAACTGGAAGCAGGCAGCGCAAATGCGTCAGTCACGTTCACAGTGAATTACCTGTAATACGGTCAGAATCACCGGTTGATCCAGCAGAGGACCGACCATAGCGATGCTGTAAATTGCGGAAATCACATGAAATGATGTGGAAACGATCAAGCGACTTGCTCGGCCTATCGCGACGGACCAGAAACACAAAAGCCCCCGCATTGCGGGGCTTTTGTTTGAATTTTGGCGGGAAACCAGGGATTCGAACCCTGGGAACGCTATTAACGTTCGCTGGTTTTCAAGACCGATAGGCAAACTCAAGCGGGCCAGTGTGTTGAAGGCGGACAGCGTTCCCTAACTCGCAGTTAGCAGCGGAGCTACAAACCTTATTCTGCAAGGGGCGCGATTTTAGTTTGGGAACTGCTTTTGCTCCCACACGGCGCTCGTCGCTTGAGCATTCGGCCCGTATGACAATGGCTTTTTTAAACTTCAAAACTGGCTCTGTAGCAAAAAAAGTAAGCAATCTGGCCGACCTTATTTTTTGCTCAAAAAAAGCCTGGCTCCTGCCAGGCTTTTTTTGATGCTACTCAACGATTGCTATCAGGCGTTCTCTTCACCTGCTCCCATCCGTTGCCGGCTTTGGTAGTAGGAGGCAGCGGCTTGTTATCGGCGACGGTAGCAAAGTTATCTTGCTTACCTCCCCGCGGCCCTACCTCTTGAAAAATACCACCACTTTTTCCGGTGTTTTGGCCTGGCTTGAGACTCATAGCTAAATACCCCATATATAGCGGTCAATTCCGACCGCAAGCACAACATATGGTATCCACAATTAAAAATCAACGCTTGGAAGTCAAAAACCCGGCTACATAAAACAAAAATAAAAGTTTCGACATTTTTTTGACAATTCCGTTTTATGTGCTACGTACTACCCACACCCCGATTGTGTAGGGGTATGAGAGCGGTTTTGGCGGATAGGCCCGTGGTTGCTGGCTGTAACGCGTGCATGCATCCTGTTGCATAAACGCATATTTGGCATTGGATGGCATAGATTGGCGTCAATTTTCCCCATTTTTGCCCCCCTGTTTTTTTAGCGACAATCCGCCACTACGCCTCACCTTAGCCTGCGCCTCGGGCCGAGTCTGGAGGTCTTGCTATCCACTCCAGCGATGTCCCCATCAATGCCCCCTTGGAAGGGCGGCGACACAAGTCTACTCTGTCAGTACTTCCAAGCGTGATAATCGAGGGACGAATGAACTTAGCGCTTCTAATTGGTATTGATACGTACGACCGCCTAGCCCCCCTGCCTGCATGTGCAAATGATTTAGCAATCATGCACCAGACCCTGAAGGCTACCAACAAGTATCATCACATTGAGTTAATTGATAACGCGAGTGCCGAAACCGCTAAAGAAAAGCTCCGCAACTTTTTTTCAAACCATAACAACAACCCCCACATTGAAGAAATTTTTATCTATTTCTCCGGACATGGGGCCTATCAAGATGACGCTCTATTCTGCTGCGCCGATTTTGATGCAAAGCGTGCCGCGACGACCTCCATAAGCAATACAGAGCTTGACGACTTATTGAGAAGCGCAGCCCCTAAAGTCGCAGTTAAAGTTATTGATGCTTGTCAATCTGGTGCCCCCTACATAAAAGATATAGACAACGGTTTTTTTAAATCAATTAAAACAAGCCAGCTATCCTCTTTTATCTGCATGGCATCCAGTCAATATGACCAATACTCCTATGCCTCTAACTCAACGAGTCACTTCACTGCCGCCTGGGTCAATGCAGCGCTTTCAAAAACTACCGGTAGCGTCTTGTATAGAGATATACAAGCCTCACTCGCGGACGCATTTGCTTCAACTCCAAGTCAAACGCCCTTCTTTGTAAACCAAGGATCTGCGCTTGAACAATTCAGCATAGTCACAGAAGAGATGATATCCCTCCACGCCGCTAGAAGCAGCAACCCTGAAAAAAAATCGGAAAAGAGCGTCAGTGAAATCATAAGGCAACAAATCTCAAAAAACGACTCTAAATTTGTAGATCTCGGCGAAGTTACCGACTCTCTAAACACGAGTATAAAACTATTAAACGAGGTACAAATCCAAGACACACTTGTTAGCGAGTTTTATAAAAAAATGGTAAATCCAGACTTAAAACTCAGCGAACTTCCTCGCACCAAAAGTTTTTCTGAATTCGGCCACAATCAAGGATGGGTGAAAAAATATTTTATTGACATCCAAGAAGAGACTTACAACGTTCCTAATCCGCTTTCCGCTTTAGGTTTTGGATCCGGCAGGGAAAGCACTATCGAAAAAAGACGTCCTTTATATATTATATCAACCGAACCGCTGCCCGTCGAAGCTATTGAGGTTGCGTTAAATGCCAACAATCCGTCACTACCGTCTTATCGAACTTATATAGGAATAATACATTCTAATACTGAGACAATGATTCTAACTGCGACTGCATCTCTCACTCAAAAGGGATGGGACAAGAAAACTTTGGAGACAAGCGAAATCAAATGGGAGTATTCACCTGTTACATGGAAGGCGATCATCAACGACCCAACCTTGATTTGGGCGCGCGGCCTGAAACAGGTTACCGATATTATACGAGTAAATTTGGATAATCTGGCTAAGCAGCCCTCAGAATAAAGCTACAATGCTAAAAAGATTCGCACTGCTCCTATGCTGCTCCACTCTCACGCTTATAGAAGTGCTGTAGCGAGTAAATTACGACAGAATGGGTCAGCGCGAGTCTGCTTCAGAACCATCATTTCCAGCATGGCGTTGTTGTTACGTCAGCGCCGAGCAATGGCCTGCGGCGGCGGATCTTTACTTGACAGAGGAGGCTACGTGTCGTTTGCAATCACCCGGATTTGATGTGACGTACAGGCATGGAGAGGGATTCGAACCCCTTCTAACGAGTCTGTAGGCCGCTTCTGCCCTGCAAATACAACGTTTCAGCCCCTTACCGGTAGCCTCAAACGGTCTATGACGGCCCTAGATTTGCCCTAATTTTGCCCTAAGCTTTAATCCTTGGTGATACCGTCATGCCTCATAAGGAGCATGACCCGAGGAGGGCTCAATGAGCGAAGAGATAGAGGTTTTGAAACAGCTGCTTGACAAAGGCCATTTGGATAACGAAGACGCAAAGGTTAGCGGAATAGCCAAGCTTGCCGTGGACAAAGGTTTCGACCAGTTGAGTGCCCTTCAAAAGGCAGTCATTACGCCCCATCTCCAGAGGGAATGTGAGGGCGTGACGGACCCAGGCGGCTACCATAACGATTGCCAGGTAGTCCTCGAAGGTAAAGAGCTAGCAACAGCACTGGAACAAGAGGCGTACTACGGGGCCGCTCTCTGCGAAAACTGCATCAACGAGACCGAACAGTACTCGAACGAGTGGGACCGCATTCAAAAGGAGTAAACCGCTCAGTACAGCCCCATCCATTGTGTAGGAGTATGTGGGGGATTGCGGTGGTTAGGCCCGTGGTTATGGGGTGTGACGCTCGTTCATGGCATGTTGCATAAATGCATAACGAGCATTGGATGGCATCGATTGGGGTTAGGTTTACCCCATTTTTGCCCCATATATGCCCGAACTCGCTTTGTTTTCTACAGCCCCCCCAATATCTCTAAAATATACACAGATTTCTGCCTATCACCTTTCATCCATACCTTTTGCAGAAGAGCTTTATGCTTCTGTAGGGAGCCCGAAAATTGGGCAGTAGTTTGCAGACACTCAAAAGCCGCGCAATGCGCAGCTTTTGAGTTGGTGGACTCACACGGACTTGAACCGTGGACCAAAGGATTATGAGCCCGAGTTAAAGTTTCGTAGATATTGGTAACCGCCAGCAAAAATCGGGTAGCTTATGAATTTGAAGCCAGCCGACCGTACAGGTCGTCATACTCCATTAAAGGGGAAAGACGTATTTCATTCAACCGCGACACACTGCGTACTCTTCGTAGAGCACCATACACAGCTATAAATATTTTGTTCGCAGAGCCTGGAACTGCATCTTCAAAAACGTTGGCGCTGTGAGATGCACCTAACAAAAATTTTATGACTTCTTTAAAATTATTACTCCCTGGCGACACAAAATATGAGTAATAATCACTTTCTGTACTTTTTGCCAAAACAGAAACCGCTTCTGCAGTAGATCGCTTCGAAAGAAGAAAGTCCACTGCCTGCTCAAGGCTCATAGTCGTCCCAAAGCTCTCAAAATATCTATCTAACTCTTTCCTTATAACGCCATCCTTTGGCTCCTCCCAAAGCGCACGTCTATCTGGAAGAGAGCGTGCTCTAGAGAGCATCTCAAAAAACTTTTGAATCACTGAGTCGGCCTTTTCATCCAAGTCAAGATCTCTATATAGACGCACAATACTACTTAACCGATCGACATTCAAATATTCTAAATAAGCATCCACAGCCAAATCAAACTCACCAACAAAATCATCTTGACTCATCCCTAGTTTGCTATGAAAGCTCATCCAAGCAGAATTATACATATATTCAGCGCCACTCGCCCTCAAACTCTCATTTGCTGCAAGTACTACTGCATCGAGATCTTCCTGGTCGACATACCCTTTCAAAACCAAATTAATTACTGCCACGTCGAGTTGACTAGTAGATAGATAGCCATAAGACCTCATAGCATCTGCCTGCTTCTCGTGACGTTTATAAATTTCCATCTCCTCGGCACTAGCGTCCGAAAGAGGGGATCCAATCCAGCCGTCGAACTTCAAAAGCATGCTCAGTTCAATAGGAGACTGAGAGCCCGCATATCTTGCTAAAATCGCCAATGGCAAAACACAGCGGATATCAGATAAAATCTTGTCATTAGTCACATTAACTTTACTGAGAATATAATCGTAATAGTATTTAATTTTACCGATAAGCCTGATATTCCTTATATCCAACTTAGTAATTCGCGACACAAACTCCGCGTCGCCTACGCCCCCTCCATCAAAAACCAACAACGCACAATCTCTGCTTGATGGCTTATATTCAAGCTCATAACCAAATACTTTTTCGCGATAACTTGCAAATTCATCACCGACCGAAGCGTGCTCATCTTCATTTAAAACAAGAACAACCTTACAGTTTCTCTTTTCAATAAGAAATGAAATAAAGCCCAAAACTTCACCATCAGCAAGGCCTTTACCTTTGCGTTCAAAGTCATCTAAACAAACCAATACGTTATTAATTGCTGATGATTGATAGGCCTCAACTAAGAGTTCAAGCTGTTTCATTCCCGACAGTAACGTAACATTTTTACGAAAAAATCTTGAAATACTATCAGCGCCATCTTTCACCGTAACAGCATTGCCAGACAGCTCTGCTTTATCCATGCCTACCAAATTTTGATAGATAGCCTGCTTTAAATCCTTAAGACTATTCAAGCCAAAAAGAGACACGTAAGAATAAGATGCACTACAAAACTTTGTTTTGTTTTCTTTTACAATACTTTCCCAAAGATGGGTCTTCCCCACCCCCCAGCCCCCTTTAAGAATAATCGCCTCGCCTTTTTTATGACTGGCGAACTCTAATAACTTCCCCTCAACTGCGACGCTCATATAATTACTCACTCTTAACTTTTTGATATTTTTTAAATATACCGTATCAAATCAAAAGTAGCTATCAGCCATCATTTCAACGATAACTCGTGGGTTCCCCATCATTCATGCCGCGAAAAGTTTCGCTGTTCAGGCCTACTGCGCCGGACAAGTGCAAACCTAGCGAACGCGCTGATTTAGAAGCAAGGTTCCGAGTCGCTACCTGCAAGCAACTGACCAGAGCTGATCAAGCCTAGTTGTAAAACTTTGGCTCATCATCTCTCTCCGCATCCCCCAATCAGGATCCATAGGCACACTAGCCAACCGGAGTGTTCCCCTTCCCCATCGTTGGTTGATCAGGTCCAGCACCGTCATTACCCGTGTTGCCTCAGCCGGCTGAGACTTTGCGAACAAATCATCGGTATATTCTCCAGGCTGGCTCAGGCTGAGCAACATCACCTCCGCTTTGCTGTACTTGAAGCCTGGCCGGAATACGTGATCAAGTGCGCTTACTGCAGCTTGGGTGAGAAGGCGCACGTCGTCAGTGGGATAAGGCATGTCCGCCACTACCCCGTTGGCGTATTTCGCCTCTTCAGGATTGAACATGCCGGTACGGATGCTCACACGTACCTTCTTGCATATCGAGTTCTGAGCGCGGAGCTTCTCAGAGGCTCTCATCATGTAGGTGGCCACCGCCTCCTTAATGGGCGGCAGCTCCGTCAATCGCTTGCCGAACATACAACTGCAGCAGATCTCCTGCTTCGGTGGATCCGGCTCATCCAGGTCCAGGCAAGATGTGCCAGCCAACTCTCTGGCCGTCTTTTCGATCACAACGCTGAACTTCTTGCGGAGCGTCCAGGAGTCTGCTTTAGCCAAGTCCATTGCCGACTGAATGCCCATTGCGCCGAGGTGGAGTTTCATCTTGCGACCAACGCCCCATACCTCCGCCACGTCGGTATTACGCAGCACCCAGTCGCGCTTTATAGGGTCTGTGATGTTGACCACACCACCTGTCTGAGCCTGCAAGCGCTTCGCCGTGTGGTTTGCCAGCTTGGCCAAGGTCTTTGTGTGAGCGATACCAACACCGACGGGGCGCGCCCCTGCTCCCGGCTGAACTCCTCGAACATCTGACGCAGGTGCGGCATCATTTCCTGCGCGAGCTGCCGTGGATCCTTGACGTCGCCGTGCACGGTCACGTGTTCAACATGGCGCGGGAATGGGGCCTGACCGAGCGGGAGAATCCGTGCCAGGGCATCCGCAAGAACAAGGAAACACCACGTGATTACTACGCCAACGCCGCGGTTTGGGATGCGGTCTACGGGATGGCTGAGCCGGAACTCAAGAAAGCCATGGACCTGGGCTACCTTACAAGCCAGCGGCCAGCAGACGTGATCGTCATGCGCAGGGACGACGTTGAGGGCGATTACTTCTTGGTCACGCAAGGCGAGACAGGGCTGAAGCTAAGGATTCTGATGTGCACAGAGGAGGGAGAAAATAGCTTGGGTAGGTTGATTCGGGAAATTACGGAGAGGAATGCCGGTCACGTCTCGAAGTACCTGCTGATAAACAGACACGGAAAGCGAATTACGAAGGGAATGCTGCGCTTGCGCTGGGACAAGGCGCGGGAAAAGGCTTGCGCCAAAGCAATCGAAGAGGGCGATCCGCTCCTCGCCGCAAAGATTGGCGGTTTTCAGTTCCGCGACATCCGACCGAAAGCGGCATCGGAAATCATCGATATTGGCGATGCGAGCTTGCTTCTAGGACACAGCAAGCAGGAGATCACGAAGCGGGTTTACAGAAGGATTGGCGCCACTGCTAAACCATCAAAATAGCCAAAGTTTCGGAACGCCTACCCGAAAGTTTCGGAACGCCTCTCAAAAACCGTCGTGTTCCACCCAAACCCCAGAAACACAAAAGCCCCGCATTGCGGGGCTTTCGTTTGAATCTTGGCGGGAAACCAGGGATTCGAACCCTGGGAACGCTATTAACGTTCGCCGGTTTTCAAGACCGGTGCATTCAACCACTCTGCCAATTTCCCTTGTGCGTCACAGGATTATAGTAGGCCATCCTGTCTCAGCGGGCGCCATAATACCCGAATGAAACACACTGTCAAACTCTCGCCATCGCTTGTTACAGAGCGTCTGTTATGATCTTTGCGACTGAACGTTTCAAAACCGAAGGAGTGTCGCCATGCGCGAACAGAATTACGCAGTGAATGGTAACGCGCAGGCTGAGCAGCTTGAAGTCAGCCGCGTGTTGCGCAACACCTATGGCCTGCTCGCCCTTACCCTCGCATTCAGCGGCGTGATGGCGTTCGTGGCGCAGCAGATGCGCGTCGGCTATCCGAATATCTTTGTTGTACTGATCGGCTTCTATGGCCTGTTCTTCCTCACCAACAAGCTGCGTGACTCGGCCTGGGGCCTGGTGTCGGCGTTTGCCTTGACCGGTTTCATGGGCTTTATCCTCGGCCCGATCCTCAACCGTTACCTCGGCATGGCCGGCGGCGCGGAAGTGGTCAGCTCGGCGTTTGCCATGACGGCCCTGGTGTTTGGTGGCCTGTCGGCCTACGTGCTGATCACCCGCAAGGACATGAGCTTCCTGGGCGGCTTCATCACCGCAGGTTTCTTTGTGTTGCTGGCGGCAGTGGTTGCAGGCATGTTCTTCCAGATCAGCGGGCTGCAACTGGCGATCAGCGCGGGTTTTGTGCTGTTCTCCTCGGTATGCATCCTGTTCCAGACCAGCGCCATCATCCACGGCGGTGAGCGCAACTACATCATGGCCACCGTCAGCCTGTATGTGTCGATCTACAACCTGTTTGTCAGCCTGTTGCAGATCTTCGGCATCATGAGCCGCGATGACTGATTGTTAGCGGCATAAAAAATGCCCCGCATCGAAAGATGCGGGGCATTTTTGTTTTCAGGGCATCAGTACTGGTTGGGTTCCATTTCCAGCTGGACCTTGAAACGCTCGGCGATATCCGTTTGGATACGCTGGGCCAACTGCGCAATGTCGTGCCCTGTGGCACTGCCATAGTTGACCAGCACCAGCGCCTGCAGTTTGTGCACGCCCGCGTCCCCTTCACGAAAGCCTTTCCAGCCGGCCTTGTCGATCAGCCAACCGGCGGCAAGCTTCATGTGCCCATCCGCCTGGGGGTAGGCCACCAGATCCGGATACAGCGCTTGTAGCTCTTCGGCCAAGGCCTTGGTCACCAGCGGGTTCTTGAAGAAGCTGCCGGCATTGCCCAGGACTGCCGGGTCCGGCAGTTTTTCGCTGCGGATGCTGCAAATGGCGCGACTGACGTCGCTTGGCGTCGCATCAGTGATGCCCTGCCCTGCCAGGCGCTGTTGCACCGGGCCGTAATCGAGCTTGAGGTGACTGGCGCGGCTCAGGGCAAAACGTACCCGCAGGATCAGCCAGCGCCCGGTTTCATGCTTGAACAGGCTGTCACGATAGGCAAAGTTGCATTCTTGCAGGCTGAAGTCCCGCAGTTCACCGGTGTGGCGATCCAACGCGGTGAGGCCAGCAAATACATCCTTGATCTCCACGCCGTAGGCGCCAATGTTCTGCATCGGGGCCGCGCCGACGGTGCCCGGGATCAGGCTGAGGTTTTCCAGGCCGCAAAAACCCTGTGCCAATGTCCAGAGCACAAACGGGTGCCAGGCCTCGCCCGCTTCGGCTTCGACCACTACGTGCACGCCATCGTCGTGCAGCACGCGAATGCCCTGGGTGGCCATGCGCAGCACCAACGCAGCGATATCCTGGGTTAGCAGCAGATTGCTACCACCGCCAATCACCAGCAACGGCAACGCTTGCGCCGAAGCATAAGCCAGAGCCTCTCGCACATCGGCATCGCTTCGGGCCTCGGCATACAACTGGGCGCGTACGTCGATGCCGAAGGTGTTGAATGGCTTGAGGGAAACCTGCGCAAGCACGTGCAAGGTCATAACCGCCCCTTCAATTCGATCACCAATAAATCACAGGCCCGTTCGATCAGGTCCAGCACCCGCTCGAAGCCTTGCTCGCCTTCGTAATACGGGTCTGGCACGTCGTCCACCTCCGAGTCGTAGCGGCGCAGGAACAAATCCAGTTCGGCCTTGCCCTGCCCCGACTGCAGCGCCTTGAGATTGCGCAGGTTGCTGCCATCCATCGCCAGGATCAGGTCATAACGCGCAAAGTCGGCGCGGGAGACCTGCTGGGCACGCTGGGCCGACAAATCGTAACCGCGCACCAGCGCCGCACGTTGGCTGCGCTGGTCCGGCGGGTTGCCGACATGCCAGTCGCCAGTGCCGGCAGATGCAACTTCGACCTGCCCGGCCAGCCCGGCCTCGCGCAATTTATGGCGCAGAACACCTTCAGCGGTGGGCGAGCGGCAGATATTGCCCAGGCAGACAAACAGAACCTCCATCAGGCCCCCAGCAGGCGACGGACGCGCTCAAGGTCTTCCGGGGTATCGACACCCGCAGGCGGCGCCTCAAGGGCATCGCCCACGTGGATACGCACGCCGTGCCACAGGGCCCGCAGTTGCTCCAGGGATTCGGTATTTTCCAGCCAGCACGGCCCCCAACTGACGAAGTCGTGCAGGAAACCGGCGCGGTAGGCATAGATGCCGATATGGCGGCGGTACGGCACGCCCTGTGGCAACACATCGGGATGCCTGGCGAAGGCGTCACGCGCCCAGGGCAAGGTCGAACGGCTGAAGGTCAGTGCCAGGCCATTCACATCGCTGACGACCTTCACCACATTCGGGTTGAACAAGGTGTCGATGTCTTCAATCGGTTCGGCCAGGGTGGCCATGCGCGCTTCGCCATGGGCAGCCAGGTTGGCGGCCACCTGGTCGATCACGCTCGGCGGGATCAAGGGCTCGTCGCCTTGCACATTGACCACGATGGCGTCAGGCGCCAGGCCAAGCTGCGTAGCCACTTCGGCCAGGCGGTCGGTGCCGGAATTATGGTCTTCGCGGGTCAGAACCGCTTCGGCACCGAACCTTTTGCAGGCTTCGATAATGCGCGGGTCGTCGGTGGCCACGACCACCCGATCGGCGCTGCTTTTGCAGGCCTGTTCCCATACCAGTTGGATCATCGGCTTGTTGCCGATCATTTGCAGCGGCTTGCCGGGCAGGCGGGTCGATGCGTAACGCGAGGGGATCACGACGGTAAAGGCGGTGGTCATTTATCCAGGCGCTCATCGGTGGTCAGGGTGCGGGCTTCGCTTTCCAGCATCACCGGGATGCCGTCACGGATCGGGTACGCCAGACCGGCGCCTTTGCTGATCAGCTCGGTTTTGTCGGCGCTGAGCTTGAGCGGGCCTTTGCAGATCGGGCAAGCAAGGATATCGAGCAGTTTGGTGTCCATGAATGTTTCCTGGAAAAAAGCGTTTAAGGCAAGAGACGGGCGGGCAACAAGCGCATCAGCTGTGTGTCGAACCAGGCGACGAACGCCGACGACGGCACGGCATCCACTGCAAGGTACCACCAGTCGGGCTGGGCAAAGGCGCGGCACTTCACCGCGTCCTTCTCGGTCATGACCAGCGGCAATGACGGTGTAAAATTCAAGACCTCGGCGCTGTAGGGCGCATGGTCGGCAAACGCATGGGGTACCGGCTGCCAGTGTAGCGTTTCAAGGGTGTTGAAGAAACGTTGCGGGTTGCCGATACCAGCGACCGCGTGCACCGCCTGACCTGCTTGAAAGTACTCCACCGACTGGCGCTCGCCGGTATGCAGGTTGACCAGTGCCGTAGGCTGCAGACGGAAGGCAAAGCCGTCGTCGCGATCTGATTCAGCCCCGTTGTAGAGCAGTGCATCAACACTCTGCAGGCGCTCGACCGGCTCACGCAGCGGCCCGGCAGGCAGGCAACGGCGGTTGCCGAGGCCGCGGGCGGCGTCGATCAATACCAGTTCCAGGTCACGGGCCAGGCGATAGTGTTGCAGGCCGTCGTCGGAAAGGATCAGGTCGAGAGTCTCGCTGGCCAACAGTGCCTTTACCGCACGGCTGCGATCGGGATCGATCACCAGGGGCACGCCGCAGCGCTGCACGATCAGCAAAGGTTCGTCACCCGCCACCGCGGCGCTGTGGCTGGCCTCGACGCGCCAGGGTAGTTGAGGAGGCTTCGCGCCGTAACCCCGACTGACCACGCCGACACGCAAGCCATTGCGCCGACAGTGTTCGATCAACCACAGGATCAACGGCGTCTTGCCGGTGCCGCCCACGGTGATGTTCCCGACCACCACCACGGGTACTGGCGACTGATAGATATCTCCCTCGCCCGCCACAAACCGAGCGCGTTTGCGCTGCACCACATGGCGGTACAAAGACTCCAGCGGCCGCAATAACGCGAG
Source organism: Pseudomonas cyclaminis (assembly GCF_015163715.1). Classification (GTDB taxonomy): domain Bacteria; phylum Pseudomonadota; class Gammaproteobacteria; order Pseudomonadales; family Pseudomonadaceae; genus Aquipseudomonas; species Aquipseudomonas cyclaminis. Next base: position 7,937 of record NZ_JADDUM010000222.1, on the reverse strand, counting down.
CGCCGGATGGCCCTCGTACCAGGCCTTGAGCAGACGATCGGAGATAGCCATCAGGGTTGACTCGACGCCTCGACGGTGCTCATGCGCAGATGGCTGAACCCGAGCTTGCCGGCCGCGTCCATCGCGGTGATCACGGCTTGGTGCTGGGTCTTACCATCGGCACTGATGGACAGCGGCAAATGGGTATCACCGCCGGATTCTTTCTCCAGGGCGGCCATCAGGCTGGCGAGATCGTTTTTCTCCAGCAACTGGTTATTCACCGAAAACACCCCTTCGGCGCTGATGGCGATGTCCAGTTGCTTGACTTGCTGGTCCTCGGCCGGCGACCCACTCACCGCTTCCGGCAAGTCGACACGCAGCTCGGTTTGCCGGGTGAAGGTGGTGGTGACGACAAAGAACAGCAGCAGGATAAACACCACGTCGATCAGCGACGCGAGGTTGATATCGACATTTTCCCGTTGCTTGCGGCGAAATTTCACGCTTTGCCCCCAACCAGGTCCACATCACGATCGCCTTGCACCACTTCCACCAGTTTGATGGCTTCCTGCTCCATGCCGACCACCAGTTCATCGATACGCCGCTGCAGGAAACGGTGGAAGAACACCGCAGGAATACCCACCATCAGGCCCGCTGCCGTGGTGATCAACGCCTTGGAAATCCCCCCGGCGAGCACGGCCGCATTGGTGGTCATGCCCGAACCCATGAACGAGCTGAAAATATCGATCATGCCCAGCACTGTCCCCAGCAAACCGAGCAGCGGCGCCATGGCAGCAATGGTGCCAAGGGCATTGATGTAGCGCTCCAGCTCATGGATCACCCGAGCGGCAGCCTCTTCAATGCATTCTTTCATGATCTCGCGGCCATGCTTGGAGTTGGCCAGGCCTGCGGCGAGGATTTCACCCAGGGGCGAGTCAGCGCGCAGTGCCTTGAGTTTTTCCTTGTCCAGCTGTTTGTTCTTGATCCAGCCCCAGACCTGCCCCAGTAGATGCTCGGGGGTAACGCGACTGGCACGCAGGGTCCACAGGCGTTCGGCAACGATGCCGAGTGCGGCGATGGAGCTCATGATAATCGGCAACATCATCCAGCCGCCGGATTTGACCAATTCCCACACAGTGAATGTCCCCTCGAAAAAGTGCGCCACTTTACCATATAGGTTCAGCGGCGGGGTTTGTCGGCAATGCTGCCGGCCGCTGCCGACGCCGGACTAGGGTAACCGTTCACGCCAGAAACGCCGTTGACTGCGCGCAACAACGGGTGGCGTGAAGGCGCCCAATTGCAGGCGCACGGCCCCCTGTTCCGCGCTGTCGTACACCCGACTGCCCAACGCATGGTATCGGGCCATGACCTGCGGATGGGGATGACCGAATGCATTGCCGCGCCCTCGGGAAATCAGCACCGAGGTGGGCGCCAGGCGCTGTAGAAACGGGCCGGACGACGAACTGCGGCTGCCATGGTGAGGGGCTTGCAGCCAATCGGTGCGCACGGCCAAGGGTGAGGCGAGAAATGCCCGCTCGGCGGCCCGATCAATATCCCCGGTGAGCAGCAGCCGCTCGCCGTTGGCCTGGACCTGCAGAACGCAGGACTTCGGGTTGCCATCTACCGCGTCAGGCCACTGCCACAGCTCGAACAACACACCATCCCATTCCCACTGCTCCCCGCTGATACACGGTTGGGTACCGAGAAACGCGGGCAACCCCTCGGTTTCACCGCCTACGACCCGCCTGATCGGCAACCCATGGGCAACAGCCGCCGCCCCGCCGGCGTGATCGGCGTCAGCATGGCTGAGCAACATCAGATCCAGCGACCCCACGCCGAGCTTTTTCAACGCGGGCAGCACCACGCGTGCACCCACGTCAACCGTCCCCGAACGCGGACCGGCATCGTAGAGCAACGAATGATGGCGCGTGCGCAGCACCAGGGACTGCCCCTGCCCCACATCCAGTTGCACCACTTCCACCCGGCCATGGGGCACCGGCTCGCGCGGTGGAAAGACCGCCAACAGCAGCATGGGCCAGCCCAGCAGCCGAAACGGCACGCCCTTGGGCAGCAATAGCAGCACCGCGCCCATCAGGCTGACCAGCCAGTACCCCAACGGCACCTCGGCAGGTATCCACGCGGCACGTGCCCCGCGAGCCAGGCCAGGCCGTGGAACAACCCATCCAGCGCCCCACCCGCCAGCCACAGCAAACCCTCACCCAGATAAGGCAGCGCCAGCATCAGGGTCCCCAGCAACGCCAGTGGCAACACCACGAGACTGATCCACGGTACGGCCACCAGATTGGCCAGCGGCGCGCTGACACTGATGGGCAATCCAAGCACCAACAACACGGGAAACAGCCCAATGGCAATCAACCATTGAGGGCGCGTCCAGGCCTGCCAGGCACTCCACGGCCCCAAGCGCCCACCGAACGCCAGGATCAATACGGCAACCGCCGCAAAAGACAGCCAAAACCCCGGTTGCAGGCTGGCCAACGGCTCAAGAATCAGTACGCCATTAAGCGCCAGCAACAATGGCCACCAGAACCCCAAATGACGGAAGCGTAAACGCCACAGCAGTACCAGGCCTACCATCACACAGGCCCGCTGAACCGGCACACCGAACCCCGCCAACAAGCCGTATCCCAGCGCGGCAGCAAACGCCAGGCCACACGCCCACGGCAGCCACGGCCATGTGCGGGGCCAGAAGCCGTAGCGTGCCAAGAATGCGACCAGCCCGTAGATCAACCCCGCCAGCAAGCCGATATGCTGGCCGGAAATCACCAGCAGGTGCACCGTGCCAGTGTCCTGCAATACCTGCCAATCCTCGGCTGACAGCCCGGAACCATCTCCCAGTACCAAGGCGGCCAGGCCCGCCTCGCGACCTTGAGCGTCAACGGCGATCAACCGTTGGCGCACCGTGTCGCGCCAGGCATGCCGGGCCGGCGACAGGCGCTCGCCGTCCTTCACTGAGCCCGTCGCGCCAATACGCTGGGCCAGCAGCCACGCCTCCTGATCAAAACCGTGAAAATTGAGCAGCCCGGACGGCCGTTTGAGCGTGACAGCCAAGCGCCAACGTTCCCCGCTGCGCACCTCGGGCCCACCGTGCCAGGACACGCGGATACGCGTGGGCAAGCGGGCGTTGCGCGACCGACTGTCGGCCAGTTCAAAACGCACCCCGGTACCGGTCTGCTGCGGCAGCCCGACGACGCGGCCCTCCAGCCATCGCGTCTGGCCATCGAGCGCCGGTCGCAGACGATCATCCAGCGCCCACTGCGCGCTGATGCACGCCCAGCTCAAACCCAGCAGGAAAAACGCCAGGGGCGACGTGCGAAATGGCAGCAGCATCAATGCCAACACCAGCATGGCTATCAGCCACCCACCCGTCGGCAATGCCGGTAGAAAACGCAGGGCAAGCAACCCCAGCGCGAGTGCGAACATCCCTGTCTTCATGAATCATCCTTTTCAAGTGATCCACTCAGTCTTAGCTGGGTGTCGGGAGCGGCCTATGATGTTTTGTCACAAAGTCTGAATTTTCTGTTTATAGAATGCGGGCATACTTGCCCCTCGAACTGACCTGGACCCCTTATGCCACGGCGCTTATTCAAACGGTACATGCCCGACCCCACCAGTATCAGGGAACACAAGTCATTACAGTTTCTTGGCACGCTGCTGCATGACCCGAACCTTTGGCATCTGAATCGGCACTCAGTGGCCCGTGCCATGGCGGTGGGCCTGTTTGCGGCATTTATCCCGATTCCGTTGCAGATGCTGTTGGCCGCAGTGCTGGCAATTACCGTGCGCGGCAATATGCCCATCGCCATCAGCCTGGTGTGGCTGACCAACCCGATTACCATGCCGGTGGTGTTTATTTGCACTTACATGACCGGTGCCTGGTTGATGAACGTGCCCCCGCGCAGCCTGCCCGATGACTTGACCTGGGAATGGATCAGCGGTCAGTTGAGTACGCTGTGGCAACCGTTCCTGCTGGGCTCGGTGGTATTGGGAATAGTGCTGGGCGCATTGGCCTATTGCCTGACCATGGGCTACTGGCGCTGGTGGGTCGCGCATCAATGGAAGAAACGCAAGCAGCGCCGGGCAAACGCCTAACGCGCCGGCAAACGCAGGTGCACACGCAAGCCCTGGCCGGTGTTTTCCGCCCACAGGCTGCCGTCCTGGCGTTGCACGGCATTGCGCGCAATGCTCAGGCCCAGGCCGAAACCTCCATCCCCGGGTCGTGAGCCGTCCAGACGTGTAAACGGCGCGAAGATCCGCTCCAGATCCCCGTCGTCAATCCCGCCGCCCTGGTCCTCCAGCCACAGGTGCCAGTACTCGCCCTCACGCCGCCCGTCCAGGCACACAATTCCATCCACCGGCGAATGACGTATGGCGTTGCGCAGGATATTTTCCAGGGCCTGGGCCAGGGCGTTCAGATTGCCCCGCACCCAACAGTCAGCCCCCAGCAGGCAAGGCAATCGCGAGGCGGGCCAATCGCTTTCAAAGCATGCATTCTCGCGCAGCATGTCCCACAGTGCCTGCACCTGAAGATCTTCCTTGGGCAGCGGCGCCCGCTCCGTGTCCAGCCAGGCCAATTGCAGGCTGTCTTCCACCAGGCGCTGCATGGCATCGATCTCTCGGCCTAACCGCTCACGCAATTGCGCAAGGTCCTGCTCACTGTCACAGGCCACGCGCAAGCGGCTCAACGGCGTACGCAGTTCATGGGACATGTCCCGCAGCAGTTGCTGTTGCAACACCACCGTGCCCTGCAACCGCTCGGACATATGATCAAACGCGCGACCCAACTCGCCCAATTCATCCTGGCGACTGGTGGCGTCGTGGGACATCCGCGTATTCAACTGATCAGCTCGCCAGGCGTTGGCCTGCTCGCGCAGTTGATTGAGGGGCATGATCAACAGCCGATACAGGCCGACGCACAGCAACAAGGTAAACAAACCAGGGATCACCCCGTTGGTCACCACCCGCCAGAACACTTGATAGCGCCCTGGCATGAAACGCTGCGGCAGTTCGATGACCAGCGAACCGGCGCCCGGATCAACCGCAAACGGGATCTTGAGCCACGGCAAGCCCTTGACGTGGCGACTCACCGGCCAATCCAGGCCGCGCAGGAAGGTCAGGCGCTGGCTTTCTGTATCGGTCAGCGGGTAGCTGCTCAACGACTGCAAGTCAGTGCCGATCACACCGATCCAGGTACGTTCCTGCTTGCCCATGGCCTGCAGCCATGCATCAACACCCGCATGACCACCCCGGTTCCAGGCCTGCTCGGCGCTGACCGCATAACCACTCAGCGCAACCCTCGCCTCGTCGGACAGGTACGCGTTCTTTTGCTCCATGTAGCGGCCCCAGGACCAACTGAGCCAGATCATCAGCAGGCAGAAGGCAATCAACAGGCAGGCGAGCTTCCAGAATAACGAATGCTTGCCCGGCAGCCGTTGCAGGGCACCTTCAAAGCCCATCGTCATGACCACTCAACACGTAACCCTTGCCCCAGACCGTGCACACTTTGCGCTCGTTATAGCCGATGGCCTTGAGCTTGCGACGGATCTGGCTGATGTGCATGTCGAGGCTGCGGTCATGGGGCGCATAGCCACGTTGCAATACCTGCTGATAGAGGAACGCCTTGCTGAGGACTTCTTCAGTGTTTCGGTGCAGGGTTTCCAGCAGGCGGTATTCGCTGCGGGTCAGGCCAGCCCAGTGTTCCAGATGAAACACATCGCACAGCTCGTCGTCGAACCGCAGCGTGCGGGCATCCCCACGCACCGGCGCAAGTGTCGGCAGCGGGCGCCGATCCAGCGCCACCCTGCGCAGGATGGCTTCGATCCGCACGCGCAGCTCGACCATGCTGAAGGGTTTAGGCAAATAGTCATCGGCACCCAGGCGAAAACCGCTGACGCGATCGGCCTCGGCGCCCAATGCCGACATCAGGATCACCGGGATCGAATGGCTCTGGCGCAGATGGGTCAGGATCGACAAACCGTCCAGCCCCGGCAGCAGGATATCCATCAACACCACGTCGAACGCCTGTTCGCGGGCCATCTCCAACCCTTGCTGGCCGTTCTGGCACCACGTGACCTGGAAGCCACAGCGCCCCAGGTGCTCGTGGACATAGGCGCCCAGCACGGGGTCATCTTCAATGGTCAGGATACTGGGTAGGCCAACTGCTGCGGGATTCATTAGCGTCTGCAAGTCATTCTCAATCACTGATTATTCAAGATAACCCCGGCGCAGGCAATCGCCACACGACGCCAAACAGGCCGAAGATTGCGCCCGGTCATTAATTTGCAAGATTCCAGGCCGCGCAAATGGCTACACTGCGCAGGTGGCGCGGGCCGGATGCCGGCGCGGAAGATTGATATCAGTGTGGTAGCAGGAGAGTGGCGTGCTTAGAAGAATGGGGATAAAAGGCCGCGTACTGTTGCTGAGCTTATTACCGACCAGCCTGATGGCCTTGCTGTTGGGGGGCTACTTTACCTGGATGCAGCTCTCGGAATTGCAGGCCCAATTGCTGCAACGCGGCGAAATGATCACCGAGCAACTGGCCCCCCTGGTGGCTCCTGCGTTGAGCAGCAAGAACACCGACCTGCTGGAACGCATCGCCACTCAGTCCCTGGAGCAGTTGGACGTGCGCACCGTGGCGTTCCTCGCACCGGATCGCACGCCCCTCGCCCACGCCGGCCCGACCATGCTCAACCAGCCGCCGGTCGGCAACAGTTCGCACCTGCTGCAACGCACCGACAACGACGCCACGCGCTATCTGCTGCCGGTGTTCGGCCGCCATCGCAACCTGGCGGGCGACTTGATCCCCGATGAAGCCGACCGCCTGCTGGGGTGGGTCGAGGTGGAACTGTCCCACAACGGTATGTTGCTGCGTGGCTATCGCAGCCTGTTCGCCAGCCTGCTGTTGATTGCCATTGGCCTGATCTGCACCGCAGCCCTGGCGCTGCGCATCAGCCGTACGATCAACGGGCCGATTGGCCTGATCAAGCAAGCCGTGGCCCAACTCAAGGACGGCAACCTGGAAACCCGCTTGCCGCCTTTGGGCAGCCAGGAACTCGACCAGCTCGCCTCAGGCGTCAACCGCATGGCCGAAACCCTGCAAAACGCCCAGGAAGAATTGCAGCACAGCATCGACCAAGCCACCGAAGACGTGCGCCAGAATCTGGAAACCATCGAAATCCAAAACATCGAGCTGGACCTGGCGCGCAAAGAGGCGCTGGAGGCCAGCCGTATCAAGTCCGAGTTCCTGGCCAATATGAGCCATGAAATCCGCACGCCGCTCAACGGCATCCTCGGCTTTACCCACCTGCTGCAAAAAAGCGAGCTCACGCCGCGCCAGTTGGACTACCTGGGTACCATCGAAAAATCTGCTGACAACCTGCTGGGCATCATCAATGAGATCCTCGACTTCTCGAAGATCGAAGCCGGCAAACTGGTACTCGACAGCATCCCGTTCAACCTGCGCGACTTGCTGCAGGACACCCTGACCATCCTCGCGCCCGCCGCCCATGCCAAGCAGTTGGAACTGGTCAGCCTGGTCTACCGCGACACGCCGCTGGCGCTGGTGGGCGACCCGCTGCGGCTCAAGCAGATCCTGACCAACCTGATCAGCAACGCGATCAAGTTCACCCGCGAGGGCACTATCGTGGCCCGGGCGATGATTGAAGAAGAACAGGAAGACAGCGTGCAACTGCGCATCAGCGTGCAGGACACCGGCATCGGCCTGTCCAGCCAGGATGTACGCGCGCTGTTCCAGGCGTTCAGCCAGGCCGATAACTCGCTGTCGCGCCAGCCGGGGCGGCACCGGGCTGGGCCTGGTGATTTCCAAGCGCCTGATCGAGCAGATGGGCGGTGAAATCGGTGTAGACAGCACGCCGGGTGAAGGCTCGGAGTTCTGGATCAGCCTGAACCTGCCCAAAACCCGCGACGACATTGAAGACCTGCCC
>NZ_JADDUM010000221.1 GCF_015163715.1 Pseudomonas cyclaminis | reverse complement strand
TATCTGTCACTGATCCACCGCTATCGGGGGCAAGCCCCCTCCCACATTTGATTTGTGGTGTTGCGACCATCCAGTTATAAATCAGCCCATCGTCCACCGAGAAGCGACAATGAACCCCTTCGAAGACATGCGCCTGTTCTGCCAGGTCATGGAATCCGGCAGCTTCACTGCCGCCGCCGAACAGCTGGGCCTGTCCAAGCAGTTCGTCAGCCGCCGCCTGATCCAGCTGGAAGATCGCCTCGGCGTGCGTCTGCTCAACCGCTCCACGCGCCGGCTGGATGTCACGCCGCTCGGCCAGAGCTACTACGAATCCGCCTTGCGCCTGCTCGGTGAAGTCGAGCAAGTGGAGCAGGGCATCGCCGGCCAGAACAGCGAACCACGTGGCACCATTCGCCTCAGCGCGCCGTTGTCATTTGCCATGGCTCACCTGGGTTGCCTGTTGCCGTTGTTTTTGCAGCGCCATCCCCAAGTATCGGTGGAAGTCGACCTCAGCGACCGCCCCGTCGACCTGATCGGTGAAGGCTACGACCTGGTGCTGCGTATCGGCACCCTGGAAGATTCCACCCTGATCGCCCGCCGTATCGCCAGCATCCAGCGGGTGTATTGCGCCAGCCCCGACTACCTGGCCCTGCGCGGCACCCCCGTGCAACCCGATGACCTGGCCCAACACGACTGCCTGCCTTATGGCCACGGCCGCCAGGTGCAATGGCGTTTCAAGGGCAAGGTGCAGGCGCTGAACGTCAGCGGCCGCATGCGGGTCAATAACGGTGAACTGTTACGCGACACCGCCGTTGCCGGCCTGGGCGTCACCTACTTGCCGACCTTTATCGTCGGCGACGCCTTGAAGGACGGTCGCCTGGTCACAATTCTCGACGACTTCGCCCCCGAAGCCCTGACCCTGTCGGCGGTGTATCCCCAGCATCGGCAAAGCTCACGGCCGGTGCAGGCGCTGGTGGAGTTCCTGCGCGAGCGCCTGGCTAGCGGCTGTTGAACAGTTGGCGGATCAGGCTCGGCGTACTGCCGGTCCAGCGCTTGAATGAGCGCCGAAAGTTCGCCGCATCATTGAAATTCAGGTACGCCGCCACTTCATCATTGCTGTAGCCCTTGACCTGGTACAGGTGCAGCGCCACCTGCTTGCGCACCCGGTCCACTTGCTGCTGAAAGCCAGTGTCGTGTTTGTGCAGCTTGCGCTTGAGGGTCGCCGGGCTCATGGCAAAGGCCTGGGCCGCCTGTTCCAGGCTCGGCGGCTGACGCACCTGCTCGCGCAGGTAGTCGTAGAGGCAATCGAGAAAACTGCCGGAAAATCCCAGTAGTTCGATCTGTTCCCGGGCCTGTCGGCGCGCAACCTGGCCGGCGGTGACCGAAGCCCCCGGCCAGGCGCGTGTGAGGTGTTCGCGGGGGATGCACATCATGTCCAGTGGGCGCTCGAAGCGCGTGTCTTCGCCCAGGTGCACCCAATACTGTTCGACATACCGCGGTTCGGCATGGCTGAAACTGCACACCCATGGCAAGCGCTCGCCGCTGAGCCATTGGCTCATGGCAACCAGCGAGGTCATGCTCGCCTCCAGCAAAAACCGCCACTGCTCGCCGGCCCCGCAACTGTCCAGCCAATACAGGTAGGCGTGGTGCTCATCCAGCTCCAATTGCAGGGTGACCAAGGGGCTGAGCAGCACCTGTTGCTGGATCAGGATCTCCAGCGCCTGATGCAGATTCTGGGCATGGCCCAAGGCATGGCTGGCCGCGCCGTAATAGCCGGGCAGCAAACGCTGGCCGAACAGGAAACTGCTGTCATCGGCATCCAGCAATTTGCGACTGTTACCGATCAGCGCCAGGAATTGCTGCGGGCTCAAGCGCGCCGTGCCGGCCAGGATATCCTCGTGGAACAGCCCGGTGCCGCGCAGCAAACGGTGGCTGTCGATGTCACGGGACAGGGCCAGGTCGATCAGCGTGGCGGGTTGGTTATGCCCTGGGATGAAGCGGCTGTCGGCCTCATACCAGTTGGTTTTTACCGCCATCTCAGGCGCTTTTCGCGAGAGGCTGCTTGGCCCTGGCCAGCGCCAGGTTCAGATGCTTGAGCAGGTCCTGGGGCGGCTCGTCGAGGGCCATCACCACCGCCGTCGTCGCGCACAATTGCAGGCGTTCGCCCTGTTGCCGGGTCTTGTGGGCGAGGCCACGCACGGCGTGCTGCAATTCCAGGGCTAGTTCCTTGGCCTGGCGTTCGCCGGTATTGGGCAGCAGCACCACAAAGCGGTCGCCGGCCAGTCGACAGAGCAAGTCCTGACGACGCAGGTTGAGCAACAACAGATGGCTGAGGGCCTGGAGCACCGCGTCGCCCTCTGCATGCCCATAGGCCTGGTTGATGGCGGCGAAGTGATCCAGGTCCAACACCAGCAACGACAGCGGTTGCTGCTGTTCGCGGCTGTCCTGCAGGCTGTCGGCGAGTTGGCGCTTGAGGTAATCGGCACCGGCCAGGGGCGTGAGCTTGTCGAACAGGCGATGTTCGCGGAACAGCCGCTCGCGTTTTTCCATCTGCGCGCTGATTGCCAGCTGTTCGCGGTGCCAATGGTAGATGCCGATGGTCAGCAGGATCATGCCTACCGGCATCGGCCCGGATTCGAGCCAGTGGTCCCAGGTGATGCTGTCGGGCAGGCGGATAAATTCGTCAAGGCTGTCGATCCACCACGAGAAAAAGATGCACGACAGCCCCAACGCCAGGTAATTGGTGACGCGCCCGGCGGGGCGGCTTTTGAGCACCAGGCCCAGCCACACCAGGGCGAGCAGGGCGGAACCGCCTTCGCCGATGATGTCCAGCCACACCCACTCGCTGACGCTTTTGAGCTCGCCGCAGGCCAGGTGCAGGATCAGCCCGGCGTTGGCGGCAATGAGCAACAGGGCGAGTTTCCAACGATGAGGTTTGAGCACGGAAAACATGGCCGCGGGTCCTTGGGCGAATGAGCGATGGGCGCCAGCACAGCAGATGGATATGACGGTTGCGTGACGGTCGAGGAGGGTCGAATCAGCTCACCTCACAGACAATGAAAACCATCAATGTGGGAGGGGGCTTGCTGTGGTGAGGGGGCTTGTCCCCCGACGGGTTCACTTAGGATCCTCTGGGTCTGCTTCGCAGACCAGCGCGGGGCAAGCCCGCTCACCACAGCAAGCCCCCTCCCACATTTGAACTCCACAGGTCATTTCAGCTCATTCCAGGTCGAGAACCCGGTGAAACCCCTGATTTACAGCCCTCCACACCAACCCCTGTCACAGAACCGTCATCCCCCACCCCTAGCTTGCCCTCCCAGTTGCCGGGCCGCTTGCCTGGCGCCAACGGATTCTTGGGGAGGATTTCATGTACAAGCGCACCGGGCTCGTCAGCTTCACGCTCACCGCCTTGGCCCTGGCGATTGCCAGCGAACGGTTGAGTGCCGCCGAGGCCACCACCACCGAGCACGTCGAAGTGGTCGGCCAGGCCGCCGCCATCGATCAGGCCCTCAAAGAGCAGCGCAGCTCTGACAGCATCAAGAGCGTGGTGCATGCCGACGGTGTGGCCCAGTTGCCGGATGAAAACGTCGCCGAAGCGGTACAGCGTTTGCCCGGTATCAGCGTCGAGCGCGACCAGGGTGAAGGCCGTTTTGTCAGCGTGCGTGGCCTTGGTCCGGACCTCAACAGCGTGACCATCAACGGCACCCTGGTGCCCGCCCCGGAAAGCGCACGCCGCGCCGTAGCCCTCGATGTATTGCCGTCGGAACTGGTGCAATCGCTGTCGGTGATCAAGACGCTCACCCCGGACATGGACGCCAACTCCCTCGGCGGCACCGTCGATGTGCAAAGCCTGTCGGCCTTCGACCACAAAGGCCTGTTCTACACCGGCAGCACCGAAGCCAGCTACGACAAGAACACCCGCCAGACCAGCCCCAAATTTTCCGGTGCCGCGAGCAACCGCTTCAGCCTTGGCGATGGCATCGACAACTTCGGCGTCGCTGCGGCCCTGAGCTGGCAGAAGCGCGACTTCGGCTCGGACAACGTCGAAACCGGCGGCGCCTGGGACTTCACCGACGGCGCCAAACTCAACGAATTCGAACAGCGCGACTACGACATCAGCCGCGAACGCGCCGGCGGTGGCCTGAACTTCGACTACAAACCCGATGATCTGAGCAGCTACTACCTGCGCACCCTCTACAGCCGCTACAAGGACACCGAGACCCGCAACTCCACCAGCCTCGAATTTGCCGACCCCCAGGCCGCCGGTGAATTGGGCGACGCCGAAGCCAAGCGCAAGCTCAAGAACCGGGAGGAAACCCAGGAAATCCAGTCCTACGTGTTCGGCGGCGAGCGCATGCTCGGCCTGTGGACCCTCAGCGGCCAGGCCGGCTACAGCCAATCCAGCGAGGACAGCCCGGCGCATATCGCCGCGCCACGTTCGACGGCGGCGACTTTGCCAACAGCGGTTTCTACGACAAGGACAAGCCACGCCCGATCATCGGTGCCGGCTTCTATGACGCCAGCAACTTCACCCTCGACAAGGTCGACTGGGAAAAACAGAACACCAAGGACACCGAGAAAAACCTGCGCCTGGATCTGGCCCGCGACTACGACCTGAGCGGCTACGCGTCCCAGGTCAAATTCGGCGGCAAGGTCAGCCGCCGTAACAAGGACAACGACCTGGAGGCCTGGGTCTACAAGGACTTCGACACCCTTGGCTACACCGCCGACCAGCTCAACCTGACCCAGTTCCAGAAGGGCAGCGTCGACTATCGCCTCGGTAACTACGGCCCCGGCATCAGCGCCAGCGGCATCAAGCAGTTGATCGGCAGCCTCAACGCGGCGGACTTCTATGACGAGACCGAATCCAGGGTCAACGACTTCACCATTCGCGAAGACATCAACGCCGGCTACCTGATGAACACCATCGATATCGACGACTGGCGCTTTATCGCCGGGCTGCGCTACGAGGGCACCGAGTTCGAAGCCAAGGGCACCGGCGACACCGATGGCGTGTTCACTGCCACCGAGACCAAGCGCCAGTACCACCACTGGTTGCCGGGCCTGCATGCGCGTTACCAGATCGACAAGAACACCCAGGTGCGTGCGGCGTGGACCAAATCCGTGGTGCGCCCGACCTTCGGCCAACTGGCACCGGGCTTTGTGATTGACGATGACGAAGCCACCTTCGGCAACCCGGACCTCAAGCCCCTGGAGTCGAGCAACCTGGACCTGGGCATCGAGCACTTCATGGGCCGCGCCGGCACCGTGTCGGCGTTCGTGTTCTACAAAGACATCAAGAACTTCGTCTACAACACCGACGTGGCCGGCACCGGCGCCTGGACCAACTTCTCCGAGGCCCACACCTACGCCAACGGCGACAGCGCCAAGCTCTACGGCCTGGAACTGGCCTATTCGCAGAAATTCGACTGGCTGCCCGCGCCGTGGAACGGTCTGCTGATCGGTGCCAACAGCACCTTCAGCCGTTCCAGTGCGGATATCGAAGGCTTCGACGCCGCCAGTGGCACGAATCGCAAACGCAACATCAGCCTGCCCAATCAGTCGGACACCGTCGGCAACCTGATGCTCGGCTGGGAAGACGACAAGCTCAGCCTGCGCCTGTCGGCCAACTACAAGTCGGCCTACCTGTATGAGTTGGCCTCGATCAACGACAAAGCCCACGACCTGCACGTGGATGCGCAGACCTTCGTCGACTTCAGTGCGCGTTACTCGCTGACCAAGAACCTGCAAGTCAGCTTCGAGGCCCAGAACCTCACGGACGAGTCTTACTTCGTCTACACCGGCCACCGCAGCTACAACGGCCAGTACGAAGAGTACGGCCCGACCTACAAAGTGGGCCTGACCTTTACCCACTTTTGAATCCAACCACTTTCCAAATGTGGGAGGGTCAAGCCCCCTCCCACATTGGATCTCCACTGTTTTCGAAGGATTTGCTTGTTCATGAGAATTTCCAAGCTGTACTTGCTGATCGCCCTGATCACCAGCGGCAATGTATCCGCTGCCGACCTGGCACTGACCCCTTGGGCACCCAGCCTGAACGCCGAAGCCGTGGCCTTCCTGCCCTCTGGCGCCGAACGCCTGGCCGCCAGCACCCGCGACGGCTTGCAATTGCTCGACGCCACAGGCACTGAACTGACCCGCTTCAAAGGCCACTTCAGCAGCCTCGATACCCGCGCTGTCGGTGCCCAAATCCTGGTCGCCAGCCTCGACAATGATCGGCAACAAGCGCTGCTGATCAACCTCGATGCCGCCAGCAAGACCTGGGGCAAGCCGCTGTACTTGCCGCCCCGCGATTACCCGGTGAACGGCCTGTGCCTGTACCGCGATTCGGCGGCCAACCTGTTTGTGTTTCTGGTAGGCGAAGAGGGCAAGGGCGAGCAATGGCTGGTGGGCAATGGCTCGACACTGGTGGCCGAACCCCAGCGCGTGCGCGGCATGCCGTTACCGCCGTCGGCGCAGTTCTGCCAGGTCGATGACGCCTCCAATCAGTTGGTGGTGAACGAAGAAAACGTCGGCTGGTGGGCCTACCCGGCGCACCCGGAAGCAGACGTGAAGCGCGCGCCGGTGGCCGTGTTCGACGATCCGAAGCGTGAAGCAGGGGCCATCGCCCTGATGCCCGGTGGTGTGGTGGCGCTGGATCCGAAGACTGCGCAACTGCACCTGTTCCAGCGCATGGGGCAACGCTGGGTTGAACAGCCAGGCCTGAGCTTGGCGGGCCTCAAAGAACCGGAGCAATTGAGCGTCAACGGCCAGCAACTGCTGGTACGCGACGACGACAGCGGCAAGCTCTACCAGGGCAAACTCAACTGGCAGGCCAAGCCGGCAGCAGTCGAGCCGGTGCTGCCGCAAGTCGCCGCCGTGCGCCAAACCGACCCCGTCGGCCGCCAGGGCGATGCGGCGGATGATCCGGCGATCTGGATTCACCCCGCGCAACCGTCGAAAAGCCGCGTGCTCGGCACCAATAAAAAACAGGGCCTGCTGGCTTACGACCTCGACGGCAAGCTGTTGCAGGAGCTGGCGGTCGGCGCCTGAACAACGTCGATGTGCGCCCCAACTTCAAACTGGGTGCGCAGACGGTCGACCTCGCCGTCGCCAGCAATCGAGATCACAACAGCCTCAGCCTGTTCAGCATCGACCGCCAGAGCGGCGAGTTGCGCGAGGCCGGTGAAGTGCCCACGCCGCTCAAGGAAATCTACGGCATCTGCCTGTACCAGCCCGCCAGCGGCGAGATCTATGCCATCGCCAACGGCAAGGACGGCACCTTCCTGCAATACCTTCTCAGCGCCCCGGACGGCCACGTGCAGGGCGAGCTGGTGCGCCAGTTCAAGGTCGACAGCCAACCGGAAGGCTGCGTGGCCGACGACCAGCGCCAGCGCCTGTTTATTGGTGAGGAAGACGTGGGCGTCTGGGCGGTGGACGCCCGCGCCGACCAACCGGCCACGCTCACCAGCGTGATCAAGGTCGGCCCGCAACTGCATGCGGATGTCGAAGGCCTGGCGCTGTACCAGAGCGACAAACACGACTACCTGGTGATCTCCAGCCAAGGCAACGACAGCTACCTGGTGGTGGATGCCGAGCCGCCATTCGCCATTCACGGCGGGTTTCGCGTCGGTCTGAATGCCGCCGCCGGTATTGACGGTGCCTCTGAAACCGATGGACTGGAAGTCACCGCGATCAACCTCGGCGGGCCTTGGAGCCAAGGCATGCTGGTGGTGCAGGACGGGCGCAAGCGCATGCCCGAGCAAACCCAGAACTTCAAATTCGTGCCATGGGCCGACGTGACCCGTGCGCTGAAATTGCCGTGAGCCGTCATCACCCGGTCATCACTTTTTAATCGAATAGGACATCACCATGCACGCGACGATGGAACATATGACGATCTGGGGCCTTATCAGTGACGCCAGCCTGTTGGTCAAGGCGGTCATGATCACCTTGCTGCTGGCGTCGCTGCTCAGTTGGTACCTGATCATCCAGCGCGGCAGCGTCCTGCGCCGCCTGGAGCGCCAGTTGAACGGCTTTGTGCAGCGCTTTCGCGCAGCCTCCGACTTGCAACCGCTGTACCGCGAAACCGTGCAGGCGGGCGAGGGCGGGATTGCGCCGATCTTTATCGCCGGCGTCCAGGAATACCAGCACCTGCACAGCCATGACCCGGCGGTGCTCGAAGGGGTTGAGCGTGCCTTGCAGGTGGCGATCACCGAGCAGGAAATCGAGCTGGAAAAGGGCCTGCAGTTTCTCGCGACCGTGGGTTCGGTCAGCCCGTACATCGGTTTGTTTGGCACCGTGTGGGGAATCATGAATTCCTTTATCGGGTTGTCCCAGGTGCAACAGGCCACGCTGTCGACGGTGGCGCCGGGCATTGCCGAAGCGCTGATCGCCACGGCCATCGGCCTGTTTGCAGCCATCCCGGCGGTGATCGCCTACAACCGCTTCGCCGCACGCGGCCAGACCTTGCTGACCCGCTACTACGCCTTCGGCAACGAGCTGCAAGTGCGCCTGCATCGCACCCTGCGCGGTGCGCCGATCAACCTGGCCGTGGCCGCCTGAACAGGAACATTCCGATGTTAGTCAGGCCGCAACGCAAACACGGGCCCAAGGCCGAAATGAACGTGGTGCCGTATATCGACGTGATGCTGGTGCTGCTGGTGATCTTTATGGTCACCGCGCCGATGCTGACCCAGGGCGTGAAGATCGACCTGCCCAAGGTCGCGCCGAGGCGCTGGCCACCGATACCCGCCAGCAGATCCTGACGCTGTCGGTAAAAGCCGACGGCGGTTACTACTGGAACCTCGGCGGTGAACTCGACACCCGCCACCAGACCGACAGCGCCGTGAGCCTGGACGAAATGGGCGCCAAGGTCATGCAGGTGGTGGCGGCGCGCAGTGACACCCAGGTGTATATCCGCGCCGACGATAACGCCGGCTACGGCAGTGTGGTCGCTGCCATGGCGGTGTTGCAGAAAGGCGGTGTGAGCAACCTGGGGCTGGTGACCGAGGCCCCGCAATGACGGCGATGATCATGCACAGTCCACTGCTTGCGATGAAACCCAGGGATACGTCCGGCGTGTGGCGCAACAGCTTCGCCGCCAGCGCAGCGGTGGCGCTGCATGTGGGCGTGCTGGCGGCGTTGATGGGGGGTTGGTCGACGGAAAAACCCCTGGTGGAGGCGCCTCGGGTGATGCACACGCAGTTGGTCATGCTGCCGCCTGCGCCTGCGCCTGCGCCGGTGTCGGTGTCGGTGTCGGAACCAGAACCAGAACCGGTGGCCGTTGCATCCGCGCCGTCAGAGCCGGTAGTGGTCCCGGTGCCGGCTAAGCCTGCGGTGGACCCACAAATCCAGGCAAGAAAGCTGGAGAAAGCCGCCTTGGCGCGTAAACGTGTCGAAGAAAAGAAGGTCGAGCAACAACAGGAACGCCTGGCGACCGAACAACGCAACCGCGAGCTGGAACAGCAACGCGTGGCCCAGGAGCGCCAGGCCGCCGAAAAACCCCGCGTCGCAACACCCACCCCAGCAGCGGCGCCGGCTTTTGACAGCCGCCAATACCAGCCCCTGAGCAAAGAAGCGCCGGACTACCCCGAGCGCGCCCTGGATAAGAACATCGAAGGCGATTGCACCCTGGAGTACAGCGTCAACACCCAGGGCCGCGTGGAAAATCCCAAGGTGCTGGACGGCTGCCACCCGTTGTTCATGCGGCCGTCACTGGCAGCGGCGAACACTTTCCGCTATCAGCCGAGAATCGTTGATGGCAAGGCGGTTGCCGTGCCGGCGGTGCGCAACACCTTCCACTACCGCATCAAATAACACCGGGGTGGCAATGCTGCGGTTGTGGTGAGCGGGCTTTTGTGGTGAACAGGCTTGTTAGGGTGATGGGGCTTGTTGTGGTGAGCGGGGCAAGCCCGCTCACCACAACAAGCCCGCTCACCACAGTGTTATGTACAAGCCTTTGAGAATTGTGTAGACCCCCACTGCCATCGGGGTGTAGCCCCCTCCCACATTTTTGAACTGCGTCAGGCGTTAGCGAGATTTGCCAGTTCTGTGCCTGAAATGTACCGCTCCAGATTCGCCAGAAACGTATCGGCAATTTCATTGCGGCTATTGGTCGAAATCGCCGACGTATGCGGCGACAACCTCACCCGTGGATGGCTGTACAACGGGTGCCCATCCGGCAACGGTTCCGGTTCGGTCACGTCCAGTGATGCCAGGCCGATCTGCCCGTTTTCCAGCGCTTCCAGCAGTGCCTCCTGATCAAGCAAGCCACCACGCGCAATGTTGATCAAATGCAGCCCAGGTTTGGCACTGCCCAGCACATCGCGGTCGATGATATGGCGCGTGGCGTCCGTCAGCGGGGCCGCCAGTACCAGATGGTCGGCGCGGGCGAACAGGTCGTGGATGTCCCTTGCCGCCTCGACCCCGTCGATCCCGAATGGCGTCGGGCTTTGACGCAACGCCACCACGTTGATCCCCAGAGCGTGGGCCTTTTGCGCCAGGCTTTCGCCAATCGCACCAAAGCCGAGGATGCCCAGGGTGGTGCCCTTGAGTGGGCGCAGCGGGGTGAAATTCCACTGCGAGTCCTTAACCCAGATATCCGGCAAGTGCTTGGACGCGGCAAAGATGGCCGCCAGGGCGAACTCGGCGAGGTTGTCGGCGGCGCTGCCACGGGAGGTCGTCACCGGCGGGCCGTTGAACAGCCACTGCGGGTAGAAATCGATCCCCGACGACACCAGGTGCACCCATTTCGCGCCGTACGGCCAGCCCGGGGGCGGGGTGTCCGGGGCGGTGTAGCCGCGCACGTTGATCGGGCGCAGCAGCAGGATGTTCGCGTGGGGCGGCAGGTCGCTGGGGACGCCGATGGGCACATCGATCACCTGTGCTTCGGGGTGCAGCGGCGCCAGGCGCTCACGGATCACTTGATTGAAATCTTCGCCCAGTTGGCTGGCGATAATCACCTGAGTCATGTGCGTTCCTTCTGGCGTTGGGCGAAGACGGCCCTGCCGACGCCTTGCAGCACGGCGTCGTTCTGCGGGGTGTGGACGCGGCTGCACAGCACGTCGCGGTAATGCCGTTGCAGCGGGCTGTGGCGTGACAGGCCGGGGTTGCCCGAGGCTTCGATGGCCAGCTCTACCGCACGGATGGCGTTGTTGGTGACCAGGTACTTCAACTGTGCGGCATTGGCCGCCGGGGTGTGGCCGTCGGCAGCGGCGTCGAGCAGGCTGCGGTTGGCAAACAGCAGGGTGTCGATATGCCCGACGGTTTCCTGGAAGCGCGGCAAGGTCGACAACGCCGCGCCGAGGTTGGATGGCTGGCGTTCTTGCAGCCAGTTCACCAGCCAGTCCCGTGCGGCCTGCGCCACGGCGTCGTACACCGACGACAGCAGCACCGCCATCCACAGGAATCCTTCGGCGTCCAGCTCCGGCTGCGGTGCGCTCCAGGGGCTGACACTGACGGCGTGGTCCAGCGGCACCAGTACGTTGTCGAGTACCACTTCGTGGCTGCAGGTGGCGCGCATGCCCAGGTGATCCCAGGTGTCGATAATGGTCACGCCGGGGCTGTCCTTGGGCACCAGCCATGCGCCCACCAGCGGGTCGGCGTCATCACTGCGCGCCCACACGCTGAACCAGCTCAGGCCGTGGCTGCCGGTGGAGTAGAGCTTGCGCCCGCTGATGCGCCAGCCTTCGGCGTGCGCACGGCGGTGGTCGCCGGCAGGCCGCCACGGGCCGGGGTGCCGAGGTCGGGCTCGACGCGCAGGGCGTTGATCAGCGCGCCGTTGCGCACCGCGTCTTCGGCGACTTTCACGCGCAGATGCGGGGGCCAGGTTTTGCTGTCTTGCAGGCGTGTGTGTTGCAGGTATTGCATCACCAGGATCAGCGCGGTGGACGGCTCGCCCTTGGCAATCGCACTGATCGCCCTGCGCGCCTGGGGCAGGCTGGCACCGCCGCCGCCCAGGGCCTTGGGCACGGTGAGGGCGACCAGGCCATGTTCCTGCAATAGCTGGAAGTTGGCGTGGGGGAAGGCGCCGCTGTCGTCGTACTGCGGCGCAGTGCTGGCCAGCTCGGTGGTGAGGCGTTCGAGCAGGGCTTCGAAGTTGGCGACTTCCACGGAGCGTAGAGACGGTTGGGTCATAGGAGTGTACTCGGTCAAAAAGTGGGAGGGGGCTTGCTGTGGTGAGGGGGGCTTGTCCCCCGGCAGGTTCACTGCAGATCCAATGGGGCTGCTTCGCAGCCCGGCGCGGGGCGTGCGACGATTCGACAAGCCCGCTCACCACAAAAAACCGCTTCCATGTGGGGTTGGCGTGAGTCAGATGGCGATGCGTACAGGCGGCTCGCCCAGCAAGCGCTCCACTACCTGCAACACCGGCTCGGCTTCGGTACGCACCAACCAATCCGGGCTGACTTCCACGAACGCTACGCTGCCATCGCGGGCAATCACCACCACCGTCGGTTGTGGCAGTTCCCAGGTCCCGGTGCCGGTGGTTTCGCCGATGCCGCTGCCCTTGGCCAATGCGGCGTTGCGCGAGGCTTCATCGAAGCTGTAGAGAATCCCCAGGCGCCGCCCGAGGTTGTTGTCCGGATCGCTGGCCACCAACAGTTGCAGGTTATGGCGGGTCTTGATCTCCACCAGGCGCTCCGGCACTTGCGGGCTGACCGCCACCAGCGGCACACCCAGTTCACGCAGGCGTGGATAGAGTTGGCGCTCGTAATAGGGCAGGGCGATGTTGCACGCCGGGCAGCCGGCAAAGCGGAAGAAGATCAGCACCGCCGGGCCGTCCGCCAACAGCAACTCGCGGTTGAGTTCGCCGCCGTCCACGTTAAGCAGGGTAAACGGGTCCAGCTCATCGCCCACCTGCACGTAGTCGTCTACCCGCGCTTGATCCACCAGGCGCTGGCGCTGGTCGATATTGACCTGCAACGCCGCCGGTGCCCAGGTTGCGACACGTTCGGCGTGCAGCGCCGCTAACTGGTGATTGAGGGATTCGCTCATGCCAGCGCCTCCTGCGGTTCTTCCACCTCGACGCTATAACGGTTGGCCGGCACGTCCAGGCCCAGGTTGTCGCGCAGGGTGTGGCCGCTGTACTCGGTGCGGAACAGACCGCGCTGTTGCAGCACCGGCACCACCAGTTCGGTGAAGAACTGCAAGCCATCCGGCAGCACCGAGTTGACGATGAAACCATCGCTGGCGCCGGTCTCGAACCAGGTCTGGATCGCATCGGCGACCTGCTCCGGGGTGCCGACAAAATCACGCTTGGGCCGCGAGAAGCGCAGGGCCACTTCGCGCAGGGTCAGGCCTTCTTCCCTGGCCAGTTGCTTGATGCGGTCGGAGCCGCCTTTCTGGCTGTTGGAACCCAGGTCGCCGAGTTCCGGGAAGGGTTCGTCCAGCGGGTATTTACTGAAATCGTGGTCGTTGAACGGGCGGCCGAGGGCGACGATGGCGTCTTCCACGGTGACCAGGTCCACGGCTTGCTGGTAGCGGCTTTCCACTTCGGCGGCATCGCGGCCGACAATCGGGCGGATGCCCGGCAGGATCGACAGGCTGTCGGCATCGCGGCCAAAGCCTTTGGCCCGGCGTTTGAGGTCCTGGGAGTAGGCCAGGCCTTCTTCGATGCTTTCCACATGCACAAAGATCGCATCGGAATGTTCGGCGGCGAAGTTACGCCCGTCTTCCGAGGTACCGGCCTGGAAAATCGCCGGCTGGCCCTGGCGTGAACGCGCAATGTTGAGCGGCCCCTTGACCGAGAAAAACTCACCCTTGTGGTTCAGCGCATGCAGCTTGTCCGGGGTGAAAAACTCGCCGCTTTGCTTGTTGTAGGCAAAGGCATCGTCCTCCCAGGAATCCCACAGGCCCTTGACCACGTTCAGGTGTTCCTTGGCGATGCGGTAACGCACGGCATGCGGCGGATGCTCGGCCTTGCCGAAGTTGTCGGCGGTGCCGCTCAGCCACGAGGTGACCACGTTCCAGCCGGCGCGACCGCCGCTGATATGGTCCAGGGACGCGAACTGACGCGCCACTTGGTAGGGCTCGGTGTAGCTGACGGTCACGGTGGCGACCAGGCCGATATGGGTGGTCAGGGCCGCGAGGGCTGAAAGGATCGTCAAAGGCTCGAAACGGTTGAGGTAATGGGGGCTGGATTTGGCGTGGATATGCAGGCTGTCGGCGATGAACACGAAGTCGAATTTGGCGGCTTCGGCCAGTTCAGTCTGCTGCTTGTAGAAGCCGAAATCGGTACTGGCATTCGGTAGGGCCTGCGGGTGGCGCCATTCGCCCCAGCCGTGACCGACACCGTGGACCATTGCTCCCAGTTTCAAATGACGTGGCTTGCTCATGTTCTGCTCCTTCAGCGCGAGGCTTGGTTGTTGGGTGCACGCTTGGCGTTAAAGCTCTTGTCGAAACCCTGGGACACGTCGATGTGTTTGGTCAGCAGGCCTTCTTTTTGATAGGTGTCGGCGGTGGCTTGCAGGCCACTGATCACGCTGTCATCGATCAACACCGGGCTCAGGCGGGTTTCCTTGGCCACGGCCACATGCACGGCCAGTGGCAGGCCGGTGATTTTGGTCTGGGCGGCGGCGTATTCGTTGGGGTGCGTATTGGCCCAGGCGTAGGCGCGGTCGACACGGGCGACAAAGTCGTCGAGTTGTGTGCGCTTGTCGGCGATGGCCTGGCTGGTAGCCGCGAGATACAGGTGGTTGCTCAACAACGTGTTGCCGCTGGCGATGATGCGCGCCTGGCTTTGGGAGGTAACCACGGTGGTGTAAGGGTCCCAGGTCGCCCAGGCGTCAGCGGTGCCGTTATCCAGCACCAGGCGCGATTCGGCAGGCAGCAGGAAGATGAACTGCACATCCTGGCTGGTCAGCCCGGCAGTCGCCAATGCCTTGATCGCCAGGTAATGCCCGATGGAACCGCGCCCGGTGACGATTTTCTTGCCCTTGAGGTCGGCTGCCGTCTTGATCGGCGAGTCTTTGGGCACCAGCAGCGCGGTGGTGTTGCGCCCTTCGGCGTGGATGATGCTGACCACTTTGAGCGACGCCCCGGCACCCAGCGCGAACACATAAGGCGCGTCGCCCAAGGCCCCGATATCCACCGCGCCGGCATTCAGGGCTTCGCCCAGGGGCGAGGCGGACGGGAACTCCGACCACTGGATGGTGTAGGGCACATTCTTGGTTTCGCCGGAGGCTTCGAGCAGGGCCTTGATCGTCGATTTTTGATTGGCGACCCGCAGCGGTTGCAGGTCGGCGGCGTGGGCGCTGGTTGCCAGGCCAAGGGCCAGGGCGGTGCCCAGGAGCAGGTGTTTGAAGGGGGTGGGAAAGACCATGGGATGCGGGCTCCAGGCGGATCGTGAAAGGGTTCGGTTACCTCCGCCTGGAGAAGGGGTCGGTGAGGACTTCACGTTATTCCCATAAAAACCTGCTGTGAAAGTCTTTTTGGTTATATGTTAATTATTAAAATAACTGATTATGTATTGATTGATTATTCTCTAATTGCATTTGATTTCGGCCTGCCAGAATACGCCGCAGATTGCCCAAGGTAGATACGGTCCATGTGGGAGGGGGCTTGCCCCCGATAACGGTGTGTCAATATCAGATGGACTGACTGACACGCCGCAATCGGGGGCAGCCTCCACAGAGATCTGTGCT
>NZ_JADDUM010000220.1 GCF_015163715.1 Pseudomonas cyclaminis | reverse complement strand
CACCGCCCTCCCACATTTTTAACGCGTTCAGGCAGTTGCTTTAGCGGGCTTCAGGCATTCGATGGAGCGATCCACGGTGGTCTTGGCAATTTCCAGCAAATGCCACACGGCCAGAATCTTCGCCCGTTCGGGGTTTGGTAGCAGGTCACCGCAATCCAGCGCCGTGGCGCAAGCGCTGTCGAGCAAGCTGGCGGTGTAAAGCAGGGCATCTTCGAAACTCAGGTCTTCGTTGACCGAGTGGAGGCCTTGAGTGGGCAGGTAGTGGTCGATGGCGCGACTAAACGAGGGTGGCGGCTGTACGCAGGTTAGTCGACCGGCTCCAACGCGAAAATACCGGCGCACCCGAAGGTGCCCTGCGCACAGCCACCATAAAACTCATGGAGGACCATGCACGCGTTGGAAGGTCAGGCGACTAAACCCGGTCACTGATTTGGCAGTGACGGACCGCAGACTAGCCAGCGATTCCAACAGGCACAAGGCGGCAGGGATTGTCTAGGAAACGTCCTGCAATTAAAAGCGACCCGACTTGCTGGCCCTTTACAAACCATGACCAAATGCCACTAACGATGCCGCTCATCTATTGAAATGCAAGCGATGTGGGAGGGGGCTTGTTGCCGATGCCGGAGCGCGCGGTGCAAGGGCACGCGCGGACAGAGGGGTTATGGCAGGGCGTAGGCGATCACATAGTCGCCACGGTCGGTGGACTGGCGCGCACCGCCAGCGGTGATGACCACGTACTGCTTGCCGGTTTTCGGCGACACGTAGGTCATCGGGCCGCCTTGGCTGCCGACGGGCAGGCGGGCCTTCCAGACTTCATCACCATTGCCGCTGTTGAAGGCGCGCAGGTAGAAATCCTGGGTGCCGGCAATAAAGATCAGGCCGCCCTGGGTCGACAGCGTGCCGCCGAGGGTCGGCAGGCCGATCTTGATCGGCAGGTGCATGCGGATGCCCAGCGGGCCAGTGTCTTCAACGGTACCGACCGGCACTTGCCAGGCGACTTTCTGGGTCTTCATGTCGATGGCGGTGAGGGTGCCGAACGGCGGCGCCTGGCACGGGATGCCGGCCACTGACAGGAAGCGGTTTTTGTTCACCGCATACGGCGTGCCCTTGAGCGGGACCGCGCCCATGCCGGTGTTCAGCGCTTCGCCACCGGACGAAGACTGGGCCTTGTTCTGCGACGGCAGCATCTGGATCCACAGGCCCAGGCGCATGTCGTTGACGAAGATAAAGCCGTGCACCGGGTCTGTGGAGATACTGCCCCAGTTCATGCCGCCCAGGGAGCCTGGGAAACTCAGGGATTTATCGGTGCCTGGCGCGGTGTATAAACCGTCGTAACGCATGCCTTTGAAGTCGATGCGGCACAGCAACTGGTCGTACGGCGTGGCGCCCCACATGTCCGATTCAGTCAGGGTTTGCGCGCCGATCTGCGGCATGCCCACCGATTTAGGCTGGGTCGGGGAGTAAGGTTCGTTGGGGATGTTGGCGGCCTTGACCGGGACTTCTTTTACGTCGGTCAGCGGCTGGCCGGTGGCGCGGTCGAGCACGTAGATCTGCCCGGCCTTGGTGCCGATCACCACCGCAGGCACGGCTTTGTCGCTGCCCGGTGGGGTGAAGTCGATCAGGCTTGGCTGCATCGGCAGGTCGAAGTCCCACAGGTCGTTGTGGACGGTCTGGTACACCCATTTTTCCGCGCCGCTGGAGGCATCCAGGGCCAGCACCGAGGCGCCGTATTTATGGTTGAGCTGGGTGCGCTCCACGCCGTAGATGTCGGTGGATGAGCTGCCCATCGGCAGGAAAATCGTGTTCATCAGCGGGTCGTAGGACATCGGTGCCCAGCTGTTTGGCGTGCTGCGTACGTAGGTGCTGTCGCCGGTCGGGGCTTGTTTGTCTTGCGGGTTGCCCGGGTCGAAGGCCCAGCGCATTTGGCCGCTGATCACATCAAAACCACGGATCACGCCGCCTGGCATGTCGGTCTGTACGTTATCCGCGACGCGGCCGCCAACCACAACGGTGGTGCCGGCGATCAATGGGGCGGAGGAGAGCTGGTAGTAGCTGTCCGGGACGTTGCCCAGGCCGGCTTTCAAATCCACCTGGCCGTGGGTGCCGAAGTCTTCGCAGAATTTGCCGGTGTCGGCATCCACCGCGATCAGGCGCGCATCGATGGTGTTGGTCAGCAAGCGGCGTTGGCATTGCGCACCGGCTGGAACGCTGGCGGCAATGATCGGCGAGCTGTTGGGCTGGGGCGGCTGGGCAATCGGCGCGGTGGCGTCGAAATACGCCATGCCACGGCAACGCTGCCACACCGCCGACTTGGCGTTGACTTCGTTCTTCCACAGCTCTTTGCCGGTGTCGGCGTCGAGGGCGATCAGGTTGTTGTGCGGGGTGCAGATGAAGACTTTGTTGCCGATCTGCAGCGGGGTCAGTTGGTCTTCGGCACCGTTGCCGTCGCTGATCGCCACGTCGCCGGTGTGGTAGGTCCACGCCACTTTGAGCTTGTTGACGGTGTCGCGGTTGATCTGGTCCAGCGCGGCGAAACGGCTGCCGCCTTCGGTGTTGCCGTAGTGCGCCCAATCTTTCTGCGCATCGGCCGGTGCCACGGGCGTGATGCCTGGGCCGGCCCCGGTGGGGGCGACGCTTGGGTGGGCGACGAACATATTGCCCGCCGCAACTGCTACGCCTACCGCCAATACGGCAGCGACGCCATAGGCAGCGCGTGCCGGTCTGCCCACGAGCAGCGGGTAGACCAGCGCCACGACCATGCCGATGGCGGCGAACATGAACACCCGCGAAAACAGCGGCCAGAACACCAGGCCCACATCCGCCACGGCCCAGATGGCTGTGCCGACCAGAAATGCGGCGAACAACCACGCGCCCGCCGGGTTACGCCGGGCAATCAACAGGCCGGCAATCGCCATGGCCACGCCGCCGATCAGGAAGTACCAGGAACCCCCCAGACTGACCAGTTTGGCGCCACCGACGGCAAGCGCAAGGCCGAGCAGGGCGATGATAACGCCCAGGCCCAGCAGTAAGAATCTAGAGACGCCAGTGGCGCGCGATGCTCGTTTCATGTCGAAAGGACTCGAGTGTGAGAGGGCAAAGAGGCGATTTTAGCAAGATAAGTAACCAGATAGTACATTTTGCAACACGTCTCAGGCCATTGCGGACGCCCTGATCAGCACGAAACATTTATTAATACTTAACTCACTATCATGGTTGTACGACGTCATATCAATTGTGTTCGACTACCCAGGCTCTCACAAAAAAAATAACGGAGACTCTCCTATGACCGGTTTTCCTTCTGTCGAAGGCAAGGCTGTGGCGTCTGCGCCCGGCCATGTTGTACGACTTCTCAAGTTGCTTGGCCCCGGCGTCATTGCGGTACTGTCCTGGCTGGGCGCCGGCGATTTGATTACGTCCTCCGTGGCCGGCGCCAACTATGGTTACGCCATGATGTGGGTGCTTGCAGTGTCCCTGCTGCTCAGGTACCTGATCGTCAACATCATTGCGCGGTTTCAGCTGTGCAATAACCAAGGCATGACGATCCTCCAGGGTTACGCTCAGTTGAACCCGTTTTTCGCCTGGTTCCTGCTGGTGTATGCGCTGCTGATGGGGCATTTGATGAATGCCTACATGATCAAGGGCGCGGGGGAAGCCCTGGCCATGCTGTTCAAGACCGACTATGCATTGCTGTGTTCGGTGGCGGTGGTGTTGGCCGTATGGTTGCTGGTCGGGCGCAATATCTATTCGATGATCGAAGGTGTGATGAAAGGCCTGCTGGCAATCATGACCCTGGCTTTCATTGCTCTGGCGGTGATGTCCGGGCCGGATATGGCGGGCATTGTCAAAGGGACGATTGGTTTCAGCATTCCGCCGGATGAGGGCGTACACGGGGCATTGCTGGTGGCGGTCTCGGTGATCGGCGCGGTGGCGGGCTCGATTGCCAACTTCGTGCACCCCTATGTCATGCGCCAAAAAGGCTGGGTTGGCCCACAGCACAAGCGCATCCAACGCAACGACCTGCTATTTGCCGTGTTCGTCGGCATTGTGATCAACCTGGCGATCTGGATTGTAGGCGCCGAGATCCTGCGGCCCAACGGCATTGAAGTGAAGACCCTGGGCGACCTGGGTAAGGCACTCGAAATCTTCTTCGGCCCTATTGGCTGGTACATCTTCTTTATTGGCGTGTTCGCAACGTTGTTTGCCAGCATCTCCGGTAAAACCACGGCGTTTCCCATGCTGATCACCGATGCCTTCCAGCATGTACGGCCCGGACGCCGCGAGCGTTACGGCAAAGAATTCCACCATGACCCGCTGCACAAGTGGTTCATGTTGTTCATCCTGGTGACCCCACTGATCTGGTCGCTGCCGGGCATGCCGGACTTTGTCACGCTGACCATCGGCGTCAGCGCGTTGAACATCATTGGCTTGCCGGTGATTTCCCTCGGCTTGCTGATCATGTCCAACCAGAAGTCGTTGTTGAGCAAGGAATACCGCAACAACCTGTTCGAAAATATCGCGCTGCTCTTTGCCACGGGGTTGGCGCTGTGGGTTGCGTTCCAGTTGGGTGTTGAACTGTTCAGCTGACTGCCGGGCGTGCAGGCTCCGCATCTGCTTGAAGCGAAGCCTGCAAACAGTCAACGAAACGCCGGCACCACCTGCTCGATAAACAGCGCCAGCGACTTCTTCTTCTCGGCATGGGGCAAGCTGTTGTCACACCAGAAGCTGAATTCATCCACGCCCAGTTCCTGGTAGTACTGGATGCGCGGGATGATTTCGGCGGCGGTGCCGATCATCGCAGTCTTGTGCAGGCTTTCCAGTTCGAACTCAGGGCGGGCGGCGAATTTTTCTTCCGGGCTCGGCGCCAGGAAGCCATTCACCGGGACTTCTTTATTGCCGAACCAGGCATCGAAGGTGCGATAGAACTTCGAGATCGCCTTGGCCCCGACTTTCCAACCTTCCGGATCATCGACCGCGTGCACATGGGTGTGGCGCAGTACCATCAATTGCGGGCGTGGCACGTCCGGGTTGTTGTCCAGGGCGGCCTGGAATTTGTTTTTGAGGTCGAGGACTTCTTCGTCGCCCTTCATCAACGGCGTCACCATCACGTTGCAGCCGTTGGCCACTGCGAAGTTGTGTGAGTCCGGGTCGCGGGCGGCGATCCACATCGGCGGGTTGGGTTGCTGGATCGGCTTGGGCACGCTGGTGGAGGTGGGGAATTTCCAGATCTCGCCGTCGTGGGCGTAGTCGCCTTTCCACAGTGCACGTATCACCGGCACCATTTCCCGCAGCGCTTGGCCGCCGCTGGAGGCGGGCATGCCGCCGGCCATGCGGTCGAATTCCACTTGATAAGCGCCACGGGCCAGGCCGACCTCCATGCGACCGTTGCTGATCACGTCGAGCAAGGCGCATTCGCCCGCCACCCGCAGCGGGTGCCAGAACGGCGCGATGATGGTGCCGGCGCCCAGATGAATCGTGGTGGTCTTGGCCGCGAGGTAAGCCAGCAGCGGCATCGGGCTTGGCGAGATGGTGTATTCCATGGCGTGGTGTTCGCCAATCCACACGGTGCTGAAACCACCGGCCTCGGCCATCAGGGTCAGTTCGGTCAAGTCTTCGAACAACTGACGGTGGCTGACACTTTCATCCCAACGTTCCATGTGTACGAACAGCGAAAACTTCATGGTGCTTACCTCTAATCTGTTGTTGTTTTGCGCAAATACCGGGTGTGCAGGGAGGTCAGGCGGGCACGGGCAGGGTGCCCATTTTGCCGTGGCAATACACCAGCGGCCCATGGGCCTGCTCGGGCACGATCAGGTTCTTCACCGAGCCCACCATAATTGCGTGGTCACCGCCTTCATATTCGCGCCATAGCTCGCATTCGATCACCGCCGTGGCATTGGCCAGGATCGGGTTGCCCAGTGCGCTGAGCGTCCATTCGATGCCCTGGGCCTTGTCTTTGCCCTTGCGTGCAAACGCATAGGCTTCGCTTTGCTGGCCGCCCGACAGGACGTGGATGGCAAAGCGCTTGTTCTTGATCAGAATGGGATAGGAGTCGGAGCTGTAATTGGGGCAGAACAGCACCAGGGCCGGGTCCATGGACAACGAACTGAACGCGCTGGCGGTGAGGCCGACGATCTGGCCGTCGTCATCGAGCGTGGTAATCACGGTGACCCCGGACGGAAATGAACCCATCACTTGTTTGTAGATGGCGGCATCGATCATGTGACGGTCCTCTGGCGGTGAAGCGGTTTTTATCAATTTGTAGGTATGATGGTATACCGTAATACACAGCTTGCAAGCGCTTTTTTAAACCGCCGATAAACGTCTTATTCTGGCGTTATATCCAATGAATACTGGGTTTAAGGCTGAAATTTCAAGGAGTCAAGGCGACAGGGAACCGGATCAGTTGCAGGTAAAAACAGCGGATCAGTCTTGTGAAAATGTTGGAATACCATAATATGGTGTTCATCTGAGGGGCGGCCAGAGAGCTCCCCCGGTTTGGCGTCAAACAACTATAAGATCAGACAAACGCGAGTTCATTTCCATGCCCCAGATGTCCCGGCAAGACCCCCTGATCGAGCATCACACGGTCGATTATGTCCCTCTCGCAGAGCGCCATGGAAAGGCCCGCGACCTGTTCACTTTATGGTTCAGCACCAACATTGCACCGCTGCCCATCGTCACCGGCGCCATGGTCGTCCAGGTGTTTCATCTCAACCTTGCCTGGGGGCTGCTGGCAATTGCCCTCGGGCATCTGCTCGGCGGTATCGTGATAGCCCTCGCCTCGGCCCAGGGCCCGCGCATGGGCATTCCGCAGATGGTGCAGAGCCGGGGCCAGTTCGGCCGCTACGGCGCCTTGCTGATTGTGTTCTTCGCCGCACTGATCTACATCGGCTTCTTTATTTCCAACATCGTGCTGGCCGGCAAATCCATCGTCGGTATCGTGCCGTCGGTGCCGGTGCCCGCGAGCATCCTGATCGGCGCCCTCAGCGCCACCGCCATCGGCGTGATCGGTTACCGCTTTATCCACACCTTGAACCGTATCGGCACCTGGGTGATGGGCGGCGCGTTGCTCGCCGGGTTTGCCTACATCTTTGCCCATGACCTGCCGGCGGATTTCCTGAGCCGTGGCGGCTTCAACGCGGCTGGCTGGTTGGCCACCGTGTCGCTGGGGGTGATCTGGCAGATCAGCTTTTCGCCCTACACCAGCGACTACTCGCGCTACCTGCCGGCGGACATCGGCATTACCCGGCCTTTCATTGCGACCTACCTGGGCGCCACCCTCGGCACCATCCTGTCCTTCGCCTTTGGCCTGGTTGCCGCACTGGCCACGCCCGAAGGCACCGAAGCGATGGTCGCGGTCAAACAGGCCACCGGTTGGCTGGGGCCGATCCTGATGGTGCTGTTTTTGCTCAATATCATCAGCCACAACGCCCTGAACCTGTACGGCGCGGTGCTCTCGATCGTCACTTCGATCCAGACCTTCGCCAGCCACTGGACCCCCAGCATCAAAGTGCGCGTGGTGCTGTCGGGCGTGATCCTCGCCGGCTGCTGCGTGGTGGCGTTGGGCGCGTCGGCAGACTTCATCGGGCAATTCATCGGCCTGATCCTCGCGCTGTTGCTGGTGCTGGTGCCGTGGGCGTCGATCAACCTGATCGACTTCTATGTCATCAAGCGCGGCGCCTATGATATTGCCTCGATCTTCCAGGCCGATGGCGGGGTGTATGGGCGGTTTAACCTGCATGCGATCGTGGCGTACTTCATTGGCATCATCGTGCAACTGCCGTTTGCCAATACGTCGTTGTATGTGGGGCCATGGGCCAACCTGGTGGAAGGCGCGGACCTGTCGTGGCTGGTGGGTTTGGTGGTGACGTGCCCGTTGTATTACTGCCTGGCGACACGTCAGCACACCGAGAAGGCGAGGGCGGCGCGGTTGGGCTACACCGACTGAGCCACCCCGCCAAACTCCTCCAACGCATCCCGCAACGCGCCTTCGAAGTAGTCCTTCGAGGCGCGATCCCAGAGGATATGAAACGCCGGCAACTCCACACTGCCTGTATGGATGACAATCGCATTGACCCGCGCCACCGAGGTCTGCGCCACCGTTCCCGGCTTGAACGCTGAACGGCTTAAATCAACCCCACAAAGCTTGGCCATCACCTGCGCAATCACATCCCCGCTGAGCAGCACGCAAGCATGGCTGTCCTGGCGCGGCAGCAGGTAGTTGGCGCGGTGGTCCAGTTCCCAACGTGCTTCTTCATCGGCCACACGCTGGCCGTGGTCCTGGGGGCTGCCCAGCACCAGGTACTCGGTGTGTGACAGGCGCGCCACCCAGCTGCCGTCGGCTTGTGCACTGGCTTGGTTGGGAGCGTCCGGCAACGTAAAGCCGCGCCCGCTGAGGTACTCGGCGCTGTGCGCTCCGCGAAAACCCACTCGGGGCAGGTCGGTCTGGTCGATCAGGCGGCAGGGCGTGATCAGGTCGTGGGCTTTCAGACTGGTCATGGCTTAACCCTCCTGGCGTTGGTTGGTGGGGTCGAAGAACGGCAGTTGCACCACCTCGGCCTGGACGACAATGCCGCCCTCGACGCGAATCGGGATGCGCTGCCCCGGTGTGCTTTGCTCGACCCCGGCGTAGGCCAGGCCGATGATCCGGTCCAGGGTGGTGGAGTATTCGCAGGAAGTGACGTTGCCGCTGATGTCCGCGCCGTTGAGCACCAGATGACCTTCCAGTGGTTGCACGCTGCCTTTGGGCAAGGTGAAACCCACCAGTTTGCGTTTCAGCGGCTGGGCTTCGAGGATGTCCACCGAGCGCCGGCCGACGAAGAATGGCTTGTTGCGGCTGACCGCCCAGCCCATGTCGATTTCTGCCGGGTGGGTCATGCCGTCGGTGTCCTGGCTGATGATCACATGGCCTTTTTCCAGGCGAAGCAGGCGTTGGGTTTCGACACCAAAGGGGCGAATATCATGGGCTTTGCCGGCCGCCATCAACGCATCCCATAACGCCAGGCCGTGACGCGCCGGCACGTGGATTTCATAGCCCAGTTCGCCGACAAACCCCACCCGCAGCAACCGCGCCTTGATCCCGGCCACCGTGCCCTGGCGCACGCCCAGGTAAGGGAAACCTTCGGCGCTCAGGTCGAGGTCGCTGCACAGCTGTTCCAGCACCTTGCGCGAATCCGGCCCGGCCACGTTTACCGCGCAGATCGCCGCCGTGACGTTGGTCACGTCCACGTCCAGGCGCCACTGCGCGTTCCACTTGAGCATCTGTTGGTAGATACGGTCGACGCCGCTGGTGGTGGCGGTGACGTAGAAATGGTTGTCGGCCAACCGTGCGCACACGCCGTCGTCGATCACCACCCCGTGTTCGTTGGTCATCAGCGCATAGCCCGAACGGCCCACCGGCTGCTTGAGGAACGCGAAGGTGTACAGGCGGTTGAGCAATTCGGCGGCGTCGGGGCCGCGTACGTCCAGGCCGCCGAGCGTGGACACATCGATCAACCCGACCTTGTTGCGCACGTGCAGCGCTTCGGCCTGCATGCACGCGTCGCGGTCCTGGGCCTTGCCGTAATACGCCGGGCGTTGCCAGATACCGGCGGGCATCATTTTTGCCCCGGCCTGCACATGTCGGGCGTGCATCGGCGTTTGTCGGTAGGGGTCGAAGGCGCGCCCGGCGACATGCGCGAGTTTCTCCGCCACGAACGGTGGCCGTGCGGTAGTGACTCCGGTTTCACTGATATTGCGTTGGGTGGCCCAGGCCACCAGCCGCGCCGTCGGCAAGGCTGAATGGCGGCCCTGGGACGGGCCCATGCCCACGGTGGAGTAGCGTTTGACCAACTGTACATCGCGGTAGCCGATACGGGTGGCATTGACGATATCCGCCACTTGCAGGTCTTCGTCAAAATCGACGAAATCCTTACCCTTGGGGTGAGGGAAGATCGGCCAGTTGAAGTTGACCTGGGCTTCACTGCGCAGCGTTGCACGCGGTTGGGTGCTGTTCAGGCCCAGGGCGAGCACGGCTTCGGCGGCAGCGTTGGTTGCGTCCACCAGCACATTGTCCAGTTGATGCCGACCGTGCACGGAACCGGCCACGCTCAGCGAGTGCGGCAGGCCGCTGAGGCTGAACTCTGCGCGCTGGTCGTCATAGGCCAGCTTGCCACCGGCCTGGCACAGCAGTTGATACACCGGCATGTAGCCGGCCGACATGCACAGCAGGTCGCAGTCGATCACGTGCCCGCTGGCGCTGACCTGGCCCTGGCCGCTGATCTGGCGTATGTCGACGCCTTTTACATGGCGCAGGCCTTTCTCATGCAGGGCCTCGAACACCGTGCTGTTGGTCAGGCAACGGATCTTGCGTTGCGCCAGTGCGCCCGCCAAGGCCTGATCGGCGGGGGCGTGGCGCAGGTCGATGACGGCGGCTACCTCCACGCCCTGGTCATGCAGGTCGAGGGCGGCGAGGTAGCCGTCATCGTTGCCGGTGAGCACCACCGCGCGTTTGCCCGGCTTGACCGCATAGAGTTTCATCAGGCGTTGTGCGGCGCTGGTCAGCATCACACCTGGCAGGTCGTTATTGCGGAAGATCACGGGTTGGTCGAACGACCCGCTGCACACCAGGCATTGCCGGGCGCGCACCTTGTACAGGCGCTTGCCCTGGATCACCGGCAGGTAGTTGTCGGTAAACCAGGCATTACAGGTGGCGTCGGTCAGCACCTGGATATTCGCGTGCTGGCGCACCGCGTCGATCAGTTCGCGGCGCAGGCTGTCGGCACGGATGCCGGCAATATCGAAGCGCGCATAGGTCAGCGAGCCACCGAGAATCGGCTGTTGCTCGATCAGCAGCACCTTGGCCCCGGCATTCGCGGCGGTCAACGCCGCCTGCAAGCCGGCGGGGCCGGCGCCGATCACGGCGAGGTCGGTAAACAGGTAGGCCTTGTCGTAGTACTCGGGCTGGAACGTCAGGTCGAGCACGCCCAGGCCGGCCTTTTTGCGGATGATCGGCTCCCAGACTTTCCACATGCCCTTGGGCTTGTAGAACGAGCGGTAGTAGAAGCCCACCGGCATGAACTTGGAGAACTTGCCCAGGTAGGCGTCCTTGTCGTTATCCAGCGAGCCGTTGACGTTCTGCGCCGTCACTGCCAAACCTGCGGACAGCGCGTGGGCATCGGCCAATACATTGGGCTCACTGGGCAGTTGCACCAAGCTGTTGGCGTCCTGGCCGGCCATGGTCAACGGGCCGCGTGGGCGGTGGTATTTGAACGAGCGCGACATCAGGAAGCGTCCATTGGCGAGCAGGGCGCTGGCGATGCTGTCGCCTTGCAAACCTTGGTAGGGCAGGCCGTCGAAACTGAAATCCAGTGGCTGGTCACGCTGGATCAGCAGGCCCATGGGGGCGGGGAGGCGGTTCATCCGGCGATCTCCTTGGCAGTGGTGAAGTCGACGCGGGTGGTGAACACTTCGCGCGGATCGAAGGT
Source organism: Pseudomonas cyclaminis (assembly GCF_015163715.1). Classification (GTDB taxonomy): domain Bacteria; phylum Pseudomonadota; class Gammaproteobacteria; order Pseudomonadales; family Pseudomonadaceae; genus Aquipseudomonas; species Aquipseudomonas cyclaminis. The sequence continues at coordinate 3,793 of NZ_JADDUM010000220.1, read as the reverse complement.
GCGCACGATCTCATCGGTGACCGTGTGGCGCTCGGCGAGGAACCAGTAGCTGGAGGGCGTATGCATCCACCATTCACGCACCACGCCGGCGAGGTTGTCGGTGTTGAACACGTAGTCGGCCCATTCGGCATCGCTGCACGTCACCGGGTCGGGCATCGGTTTGAATTCACCGCCGTAGGTGAACTCGCTGATATTGCGCGGCCCGTTGAGCGGGCACATCATGATTTTCATTGTCTGCTCTCCGTCAGTGGCTGGCCGCGGTGGCGCCCATTTCGTTGACTTGCTGGAAGGTCGAGAAACGTTCGAGGCCGAAGGGCTTGATCAAGTCCGGTACCTTGCCGCCGCTGGCGACCAGCTCGGCCATGGTCTTGCCGCAGATCGGCGTGGCCTTGAAGCCCCAGGTGCCCCAGCCGGCGTCGAGGTAGTAATTTTTCACCGGCGACAGGCCCATGATCGGGCTGTAGTCGGGAGTCATGTCGGTGATCCCGGCCCATTGGCGCATCAACTTGGCGTTGGCCAGGAACGGGAACATCTCGATGGCATGGGCCAGCAGGCTTTCTTTCAAGTCCAGGGTCGAGCGTGTGTTGAACAGCGGGTAGGGGTCGGAACCGCCACCGAACACCACTTCGCCACGGCTGGTTTGCTGCACGTAGCAGTGCAGGGCCGAGGAACTCACCAGCGGGTCGAGGAACGGCTTGAACGGCTGGGTGACCATGGCTTGCAACGGAAAGGTCTGGATCGGCGAGCGGATACCCGCCTTGGCCATCAGCAGCGAGCTGTGCCCGGCAATCGCCTGCACCGCGCAGCCGCATTTGATGGTGCCGCGATTGGTTTTCACCGCGGTGATGGTGCCGTTCTCGATAATCAGGTCCTGCACTTCGGTGAGTTGGTGGATCTCCACGCCGCGCTTGGCCGCCTGCTTGGCGTAGCCCCAGGCCACCGCATCATGGCGTGCGGTGGCGCCGTCGATATGCCAGAGCCCGGCGATCACTGGCAAATGGCCGGGGTCGAGGTTGAGGCTGGGCACCAGTTCACGGATCTGCTGGCGGTCGATCATCTCGGTGCGCCCGCCGAAGTGTTTGTTGACCTCGGCCCGCTGGCGGAACGAACGCACGGTGGCATCGGTGTGGGCCAGGGTCAGTTGGCCGCGCTCGGAATACATGATGTTGAAATCGAATTCGTTGGACAGCGACTGGAACATCTTCACCGACTCGGCGTAGAAACGAACGCCCTCGCTGGTGAGGTAGTTGGAGCGGATCACCGCTGTGTTGCGCGCGGTATTGCCGCCGCCCAGGTAAGCCTTTTCCAGCACGGCGATATTGGTGATGCCGTGGTACTTGGCCAGGTAGTAGGCGGTCGCCAGGCCATGACCGCCCGCGCCGATGATCACCACGTCGTAACTCGACTTGAGTTCCTTGGGCGCCGGCAGATCCACCTCCACCGGGTACTCCGAACTCAGCCCGTATTTCAATAGATTGAATGGCATACGGCCTCCGATTGGCTGCGTAGGGCGTGGTGTTGCGCCAGGGCGGCGGCCACGGTGTTTTTCATCAGGAAGGCAATGGTCATGGGCCCGACACCGCCGGGTACCGGGGTGATGGCGGCGACGTGGGGCAGGGCGCTGTCGAAGTCGACATCGCCCACCAGGCGGCTGCGACCGTCGTCGTCGATGCGGTTGATGCCGACGTCGATCACCACCGCGCCGGGCTTCAACCAGCTCGCGTCAATCAAGCGGGCGCGGCCTACCGCAGCGATCACAATATCGGCCTGGCGACACAAGGCCTGGGCGTCGTGGCTGCGCGAATGCAGCACGGTCACCGAACAATCCGCCTTGAGCAGCAGCGCGGCCATGGGCTTGCCGACGATATTCGAGCGGCCGATCACCACCGCGTGTTTCCCGCGCAGCTCGCCGAGGGTCTGCTCCAGCAAATACAGGCAGCCGCTGGGCGTGCAAGGGGTGAGCACCGCACGGCCCTGGCTGAGGCCGCCGACGTTCTGGCTGTGGAAACCGTCGACGTCCTTGTCCGGCGCTATGGCCTCCAGGGCGCGCAGTTCGTCGATCTGCACCGGCAGCGGCAATTGCAGGAGGATGCCGTGGATCGCCGGGTTGGCGTTCAGTTGGCCGATCAGGATCAACAGTTGTTCGGTGCTGGTATCGCTGGGCAGGCGATGCTCCACGGAGCGGATGCCCACCTCGTCGGCGCGCAGGATCTTGTTGCGCACATAGACCTGGCTGGCCGGATCGTTGCCCACCAGGATCACCGCCAGCGCCGGTTGAATATCGCGCTCATGCAGGCGCGCCACGTCCTCGCGCACTTGCAGCAGTACCTGCGCGGCGGCGGCTTTGCCATCGATCAGTTTGGATGCGCTCACCGGAACACCACCGTTCTGTCCTGGTTGAGAAATACCCGGTGCTCCAGGTGGTACTTGACCGCCTTGGACAGGGCCACGGTTTCGGTGTCGCGGCCGATGGCGACCAGGTCGTCGGGCTTGTACACGTGGTCGACGCGCTGCACTTGCTGCTCGATGATCGGGCCCTCATCCAGGTCGCTGGTCACATAGTGCGCGGTGGCACCGATCAGCTTCACGCCGCGCTGATAAGCCTGGTGGTAAGGCTTGGCGCCTTTGAAACCGGGCAGGAACGAGTGATGAATATTGATCGCCCGCCCGGACAGTTGCCGGCACAGGTCGTCGGAGAGGATCTGCATGTAGCGCGCCAACACCACCAGCTCGGTGCGGGTGTCATCGACGATCTTCATCAGTTCGGCTTCCTGCGCGGCTTTGTTGTCCTTGGACACCGGCAGGTAGATAAAGCGAATACCTTCACGCTCGGCCATGGGCCGCAGGTCGAGGTGGTTGGAGACGATGGCGGTGATGGTCATGTCCATCTCGCCCTTGTGGTAGCGGTAGAGCAGGTCGGTGAGGCAGTGGTCGAACTTGCTCACCATCAGCATCACGCGCATCGGCTCGCGGGTGTCGTGCAGTTCCCACTGCATGTCGAAGGCCTGGGCGACATCGGCGAAACCGTCTCTGATCTGTTGCAGGTTGCCTTCGTGGCCATCGTTGAAGCGAAACACGGCGCGCATGAAAAAGCGGCCGCTGAAGTCATCGTCGAACTGCGCCATTTCCCCGATGTAGCACGCCTTGTCCGCCAGGTAAGTGGTCACCGCTGCGACGATGCCGGACACCGCAGGGCAGGTGACCTTGATGATGAAGTGGTTTTTTTCGTGTTGCATGACACGTCCTCGGGGATGATGGCGGCAGCTCATCGCATAGCGAAAAATGTCTGAGGACAGCTGGCTCATTCCTTGAGCGCGTTTTCTTGTGGGGAATAAAATATTCCTGAAGTGGCTTTATAGGGGAATGGGGCCGGGGCGTCTAGGGGTTTTGGGAAAGATTTTTTAACTAGGGGGAATTTTTTGGGCTGGGCCAACAGTAACCCAAAGACCTGCGTCCACACTCGCTGGTGGACGCGGTTAGAAATGTGGGAGGGGCGGTGCGACGGTTCGACTTGCCCCCGTGGCGGCCTTCGGGCCGACCATGTCGTTGGCCTTGAGTGAGTACATATCCGTTGCTGCGGTAACGGCTGCCTATGGTTCCGCTCTTACAGCGGGTCACTTTTGGAAGGTCCACCATGTGTCCGGTCCATACACGGGGCGATCCCAAATCAAAAACAAGACGAGGCGGCCTTAAAGCCGACCTGATCTTTGAAGCGTGCGCGGTGTGGCTTCTACTTCCTTAACCGCTGACGAAGTCAGCAATCTTTTGATCTGGCTCTGGCTTTTGATCTTGA